>QGUU01000558.1 GCA_003242525.1 Pseudomonadota bacterium
GCCTGGAGAAGCCGATCCCTTTCGAGGATTTCACCATCACCACATCGCCCGGTCGAAGCGTCTTGAGCAAGACGGGCTTTAGGGCCTCGGCCGTAGGCTCTAGCATCACCTTCATGTCCGCCGGCAAGGCCTTGGCAAGACTCGCCATATGAGGTCCCGCCAACAGCACCGGATCGGCACCGGACTCCACCACCGGGGTGGCAAGACCGGCGTGCAGCTTTTCTGCGTGGCCACCCAGTTCCAGCATGTCGCCCAGTACGGCCACGCGCCTGCCGCCCTCCGCCACTGGCGTCTCTTTCAGCAATTCGAGAGCCGCCCGCACGGAAACCGGATTGGCATTGTAGCTCTCGTCGATGAGGGTGATTGTCCCTTCGTCGCCTATGCGCAGCACGTGCTGCCTTCCCCGCCCCGCCTCGGCAGAAATGTCGCCCAGCGCCAGCGCCGCGCGCGCAACATCGGCGCCCACCAGATGCGCCGCGCCAAGCACCGCCAATGCGTTCTGCACCATGTGGCGGCCGGGTGCACCGACGCGGGCCACCAGTTCCTGCCCGCCGATCTTGGCGGTGATGGTGGAATGGTCGGCGTGCAACACGCACCTGACCAGCCGGAACGTTGCGCGCGCCGCCTCGCCGTAACCATAGACATGCTCGACGCCGGCCGCGCGCGCGAGCTTGTTCAGCAGCTTGGTGCGGGGATCGTCGCGATTGAGCAGGGCGGCGCCTCCCGGTTCAAGCCCCTCGAAGATCTCCGCCTTGGCCTGGGCTATCTCATCGAGATTGCGGAAGAAGCCCAGATGCGCAGGGGCGATGAGGGTGATGATCGCCACATGCGGGCGCACCATCTTGGCCAGAGGCCTGATTTCACCGGGATGGTTCATCCCGATCTCGAATATGGCGTAGTCGCAATCCTCCGGCATCCTCGCCAATGTCAGCGGCACGCCCCAGTGATTGTTGAAGGACGCGACCGATGCATGCACCTTGCCAACGGAAGACAGCACTCGGCGCAACGCCTCCTTGGTCGACGTCTTGCCGACCGAACCGGTAATGGCGACGATCTTGGCGCGCGAGCGCGCACGCGCCGCGACTCCCAGTTTCTCAAGCGCGGCAAGGACGTTGGGGACTACGATCATCGGGGAGGTAAGACGCCCGAAAGCCGCAAGCCTGGATTCCGCCACGACGAGTACGCCGGCCCCAGCCTTGATCGCCGCCGTGAGGAAGTCGTGCCCATCCATCGACTCGCCCTTGATGGCAAAAAACGCCTCGCCTGGCTTCAAGGTGCGACTATCGATGGATATCCCCGTAACGCCGTCCGGCATGGTGCCGACCGGCCGCCCGTCCATGGCTTCTACCAGAGCATCGGAGGTCCACAGCCAGTTCATGCCGCTCGTATCCCGAGCGCGGCACGAACCTCTTCATGGTCGGAGAAAGGCAGTGTTTCCGCACCGATGGTTTGGCCTTCCTCGTGCCCCTTGCCGGCCACAATCAGCGTGTCGCCGGCCCGCAGCAATGCAACCGCCTCGTGGATCGCCTTGCGCCGGTCGCCGATCTCGATCGCGCCCGGCGCGGCCGCCAGGATGGCAGCCCGTATCTCGGCTGGCTCTTCCGAACGCGGATTGTCGTCGGTGACAATCACGACATCTGCCAGTCGGGTGGCGATTTCGCCCATGATGGGTCGCTTGCCGCGGTCCCGATCTCCGCCGCAGCCGAAGACGACGATAACACGGCCGGTGGTGAAGGGCCTCACCGCAGTCAGAACGTTCTCCAGCGCATCGGGCTTATGCGAGTAGTCCACATAGACGGGGGCCCCTTCGGTAGTCGTCCCGACAAGATCCAGGCGACCCGGCGCGCCTTTCAGCTTTTCCAGCGCTGCGAGAGCCCTGCCCGCCGGCGTCCCGGTGGAAATCGCAAGGGCGGCCGCAACCAGCGCATTCGAGACCTGGAAATCTCCTGCCAATGGCAGGTCGATCTCGTGCAGAATCCCTTCATGCTCGATTTCGGCGCGCTGGCGGTGCCGCTCGTGCTCGACCCGCTTGAGCGTGAGGAAATTGCCGCGACGACCGACGGTAAGCACATGAAGACCCGCGGCCTTTGCTGCGGTGATGGTCGGCTCCGACCAGGGATCGTCGGCAAATATGACTGCCGGAGCACCCTTGGGAAGCAGCGTTTCAAACAGCCTCAACTTGGCGCGATGATACTCTTCCACCGTGGGATGGTAGTCCATATGGTCGCGGCCAAGATTGGTGAAGGCGCCG
>QGUU01000085.1 GCA_003242525.1 Pseudomonadota bacterium
TAAACTCCAGGGCAATGGGGCACAGCGCCATGCGCCTATCGAGCTCGGAGACCGGAAAGCCGGCAGTGATGCGGCCGTGCTCCATCAGGTAGAACCGGTCTGCGACGCGCCGCGCAAAGCGGAAATTCTGCTCCACGAGCAGGATCGTCATGCCGCGCGCCTTCAGTTCAGCCAGAACATCGCCGATGCGCTGCACGATGACGGGCGCCAGCCCTTCGGTCGGCTCGTCGAGCAGAAGCATCTTCACCCCCGTGCGCAGCATGCGCGCAATGGCCAGCATCTGCTGCTCGCCGCCGGACAGTTTCGTTCCCTGGCTGTTGCGGCGCAGCTTGAGGTTGGGGAACAGGTCGAAAATCTCGTCCATGTTCATGCCGCCCGGCGCGACGACCGGCGGCAGATGCAGATTCTCCTCCACCGAAAGCGTGGAGAAGATGCCACGCTCCTCCGGCACGAAGCCGATGCCTGCACGGGCGGTATGGTGAAGCGGGATGCGCATGAGATCATGGCCGTCGAAACGGGCCTCGCCGGTGCGCTTGCGGATCAGGCCCATGACGGCCCGCAATGTCGTGGTCTTGCCCACGCCGTTGCGTCCGAGCAGCGTGACAGTTTCCCCGGGGAAAACATCGAGGTCCACGCCATGCAGCGCATGGCCTTCGCCGTACCAGGCGTTGAGGCCGCGCAGGGACAAGAGCGGCTCACTCATCCTCGGTCCCCATATAGGCTACGCGCACGCGCTCGTCGGCGCTGACTGTTGCATAGTCGCCGGCAGCGAGGATGCTGCCAGCCTGAAGCACGGTGATCCAGTCGCAAAGCTCGGAAACGACGTCGAGATTGTGCTCGACCATGAGTATGGCACGGTCGGCAGCGAGCGAACGGATGATGCGGGAAACGACCGCAACGTCCTCATGCCCCATCCCAGCCATCGGCTCGTCGAGCAGGAGCACCTTGGGGTCCAGCGCAAGCGTGGTGGCGATCTCCAGCACTCGTTTCCTGCCATAAGACAGGTCGGCGGCAAGCTTGTCGTGCGCATCGGCCAGGCCCACCGTCTCGAGAAGCTCCAGAGCCCGCGGCGTCAGCGCATCGAGAACACGCGCCGGACGCCAGAACTGCGTAGCCAGACCGCTCGGGCGCTGCAGGGCGACCCGCACATTGTCCAGCACGGAAAGATGGGGAAAGATCGCCGATATCTGGAAGGAGCGCACAAGGCCCATGCGTGCCACCCGGGCCGGGGCCATGCGGGTGATGTCCTGGCCGAGCAATTCGATCCTGCCCCCCGTGGGAGGCAGGAACTTGGTGAGCAGGTTGAAGACCGTCGTCTTGCCGGCTCCATTGGGGCCGATGAGCGCGTGAATCTTCCCGTGATAAACGTCCAGATCAACGCCGCTGACGGCAACGAAACCTGCAAACTCCTTTCGCAAGCCGCGAGCGGACAGCACCACTCGCGACTCACCTCCTGTCTTCGCCGAAATATCGGCCACAGCGTCCACTATCGTCACTGGCTAACGAGCGGGCAGCCGCTTTCCTCGGCCTTCACGAAGGCCTCGTCACCGGGAATGGTGGCGAGATAGGTGTAGTAATCCCAGTCCTTCGTGCTCTCTTCAGGCTTCTTCACCTGGAACAGGTACATGTCGTGCACCATGTTGCCGTCGGCCTGCACCTTGCCGTTCTCGGCGAACACGTCATTCACCGGCATTTCGTGGATCAGCTTGGCCACGGCCTCGGTTTCGTCAGTACCGGCCTTGTCGATGGCCTTGAGATACTGCAGTACGGCCGAGTAGGTGCCCGCCTGGATCATGTTGGGCATGCGATTGGTACGCTTGAAAAAGCGCTCACCAAATTCGCGGTTCTTGTCGTTCTGGTCCCAATACCATGCCTCGGTAAGCACGACGCCCTGCGCAGCCTGCAGGCCCAGGCCATGTACCTCGGCGAGCGTGAACAGCAGCGCGGCGAGCCTTTGTCCGCCGGCAACGATGCCGAAATCCGCCGCCTGCTTGATCGAATTGGACGTATCGAGGCCGGCATTGGCAAGGCCGACGATCTTGGCGCCGGAGGCTTGCGCCTGCAGGAGGAACGACGAATAGTCAGTCGCGCCCAGCGGATAGCGCACCTGCCCGAGAACAGAACCGCCTTTTTCCTTTACGAAATTGGCCGTCTGCTCCTCAAGGGAGTGCCCGAAGGCATAGTCCACGGTGATGAAGTACCAGCTGTCGCCACCCTGGCCGACCAGCGCGCCGCCGGTACCAACGGCCTGCGAATGCGTGTCATAGGCCCAGTGGAAGCCGTAGGGTGAGCATGCCGG
This sequence comes from Pseudomonadota bacterium, assembly GCA_003242525.1. Taxonomy (GTDB): domain Bacteria; phylum Pseudomonadota; class Alphaproteobacteria; order Rhizobiales; family Rhizobiaceae; genus Mesorhizobium. The sequence continues at coordinate 2,300 of QGUU01000085.1, forward strand.
GCCGGTAAGGTCCGTCGTGGCCGCGCCAGTGACGATATTGACCTTCTTCTTCTCGGCGGAAATGCCCTGGACGGCGAGAGCCACCGACGAAGTCGTCAGTTCCATGATCGCGTCCACCTGCTCGGTATCATACCACTGGCGCGCGATGTTGGAAGCAATGTCGGGCTTGTTCTGGTGGTCTGCATCCACGATCTCGATTGGCGCGCCCTGTACGGTGCCACCGAAATCCTCGACGGCCATCTTGGCCGCTTCAACTGACCATTTGCCGCCGAAATCGGCGTAGACGCCGGACTGATCGTTCAGGATGCCGATCTTGACCTTGCCGTCGGAGAGTTCGGCGGCGCCTGCCGGGATAACGGTAGCGGCAAGCAAAGCCGCCGAAAAAAGGTGCAACAACTTCACGGTTGAATCCTCCCTTGTGGTCAGCCCCATCCACAGGGCTGCGACGGCTCCGCATAGCCGACCAGATGTCTTAAGGTTCAGAGCCGCTCCTCTGCAGCTCCTCCGGTGCAAATCACACCGGAAAAACGGTGTCGAAATATGCACGTGCAAGAAAAGCTAGCATTGACCCGGCGACGCGAGAACGGATATTTTCGCACAAGTTCCGTACAAAAATGCACGGATCGGGCGTCGCCGGCGGCAGCAGGCGTCATGATATCAGAGATCGCCGCCAGGGTCTCCTGAATGCGCCGCTTTACCTGGGACGACCTGCAATTCTTTCTCGCCGTGGCGCGCACCGGCCAGCTCGCGAGCGCCGCCAGGCAGCTGCGGACCAACCACGCCACTGTTTCCCGTCGCATCGACCGGCTGGAGGAGGCGCTGTCGGCCAAGCTGTTCGAGCGCAACCCGCGCGGCTACCTGCTTACGGCCGTCGGGGAAAGGCTGGTTCAATCTGCCGAGCAGATCGAGCGTGAGGCGACCAACTTCCGCAACGAGGCTTCGACCGGTTCTTCTCCGGTCACCGGCGTCGTGCGGCTGTCGACCCTGGAGGGTTTCGGCAACTATTTCCTGGCCGACAGGCTGCCCCGCTTTACGGAGACACATGCCCAGCTTTCCATAGAGCTCGTCACCATACAGCAGATCGTGTCGCTGTCACGGCGCGAGGCGGACATGTCGATAACGCTGACCTCACCCCGCGCCGATTTTTATCGCTACGAGAAGATCACGACCTACCGGCTGTTCATCTATGGCCTGCGCTCCTACCTCGAATGCCGTCCGCCCATCAAAACACGGGAGGACCTGCTCGCACACCGCATGATCGGTTATATCGAAGACATGATCTTTACTCCCGGACTGGACTATCACCGGGAAATCCTGCCCGGCCTGCGTGCCGGCTATCAAAGCTCATCCATCCATGCGCAGCTTCGCGCCACGCTGCATGGCGTGGGCCTTTGTGTCTTGCCCCATTTCATGGCCGCGGCGCACCCGGAACTGGTGCCGGTCCTGACTCAGGAGGTCTACCTGGAGCGCGACTATTGGTGCGTCATCCACCGGGATCTGGCCGGCGCGCCCCGCATTCGCGCACTTGCCGAATTCGTCAAGGACGAGGCCAGGAAAGCCGAGCAACTCTTCCTTGCCGACGCATTGATCGGAAACTGAACTAGCCCGGACGCAGCATGGAGCCAGGGAGTGCAAAGATCCTGTGCGCCCCCAGCAGGTAGGCCATGAGCCTGCCATGATCGAACAGGCCATGATAGGCACTTTCGAGCACGTTGAGCGAGCCGGTATAGGCCCCGAAGGCGGGCATGATCATGCGCCTGCCATCTCCGGCGAAGCAGCGGCGCCTGATCGATCGGCCGCGCTGGACGATGCGGGCGCAGGGATGCAGGTGGCCCGCCACCTCGCCCTCGGCCTCGTGCAATGACGGTTCATGGCGAAAGCGCAATCTGCCGACCGCCAGTTCACGCACGGCATCGCCAGGCAGGCCCGTGGGGGCATCCGGATCATGGTTGCCAGCGATCCAGAACCACTCACGGCCGGCAATCAGGAGTTCGAGCTTCTCGCGGAAAGGAGCGGCCAGGCGCTCCGCACCCCAGCCGTCATGAAAGGAATCGCCCAGGCTGACGACGATCCTCGGCTCATATTCGGCGATCACCGCCTGAAGGCGGAGCAGCGTCGTGGCCGTGTCGTAAGGCGGGACCAGGACACCGCGCCGAGCGAGGGCGGAGCCCTTTTCCAGATGCAGGTCGGACACGGCCAGCAGCCGAAGGTCCGGGAACCAGAGCGCCCCGGACGGATGGCACAAGGCGCATTCGCCGGCAATGCCGACCAGGCCTGCATCGGCCATCGCCCTTGCACGGTATGCGGCAGTCATCCTCGCCTCATGCTACGGCGGCCATAGTCAGCCGTCCCCACGCCCTTGCGCCCCGTTCGGGCTGATTTCGCCGCGGTGCCGTGCAGCACGACGGATGGGCCGTTGCGAGCAGGTGACGCATCGTCGACATCCCCCATTGCTTCGCTCACCAGGTCGGCCGCTTCCATCAGAAGGCTCTCGTTCGCCGCGCCGTTCACTGTCTCGCGGCCGATCTCGAGCATGACGGGCACGGCCAGAGGCGAAATCTGTTCCAGCCGCTTATGCACGATTCGACCCTTGATGCGCGAGAGCATGTCGGCAAGCCTCCTGACATCGAGAAGGCCGGCCTGCGCATCGGCTCGCGTCGCCTGCAGGAGAATGTGGTCCGGCTCATGGCTGCGCAGCACGTCGTAGATCAGGTCGGCCGAGACGGTGACCTGGCGGCCGGTCTTTTCCTGGCCCGGGAACCTCTTCTCGATCAGCCCGGAAATGACGGCGCAATTGCGGAACATGCGCTTCAGCATCCAGCTGTCGTTCAGCCACTCCTCCAGATCATCGCCCAACATGTCCTCGTCGAACAGTTGACCGAGGCTCGGCTGCTGCGCAGCGAACAGCGCACCCATATCCTCCAGTGCCCACACGGCGAGGGAATAATCCGTGGCGACAAAGCCGAGCGGATGGGCGTGCTTCCGCTCCAGCCGGCGGGTCAGCAGCATGCCGAGCGTCTGGTGCGCAAGGCGACCCTCGAACGGATAGCAGACCATGAAGTACCGGTCGGCGCGCGGAAAGGTCTCCACCAGCAGGTCGCCGGGTCTTGGCAGCATGGACTTTTCCTTCTGCAGGCGCAGCCAGTCGGATACCTGCTCAGGCAATGCCTGCCAGCGCCCAGGATCGGCGAGCATTCCGCGCACCTGATCGGCAAGGTAGGTGGAGAGGGGGAACTTGCCGCCAGCATAGGAAGGCACGATGACCTGCGCGGAGGCGCCGCCGCTGGAGACATAGCATTCGTTCTCGCGGATACCCTCGAAGCGCAGCACCTTGCCGGCAAAGAGGAAGTTGTCGCCCGGCCGCAATGTCTCGGCGAAATACTCCTCCACCTTTCCAAGCACGCGGCCGCCGTGGCCCGTCATCCTGCCCTGCCGCACGTAGCGAACATTGAGTTCCGGCATTTCAACGATGGTGCCGACGTTGAGCCGGTATTGCTGGGCGACGCGCGGATGGGCAATGCGCCAAAGCCCTTCCTTCGTCTTCCTGATGCGGGCATAGCGTTCATAGCCTTTCAGCGCATAGCCCCCGGTGGCAACGAAATCGACCACGCGATCGAATTCGGTTCGCGGCAGGTAGGCATAGGGCGCCGCGCTGGTGACCTCGGCGTAGAGTTGGTCCGCGTCAAAGGGTGCCGCGCAGGCCGTGCCGAGCACATGCTGGGCGAGCACATCCAGCGACCCTGCCAGCAGGGGCGGGGTATCCTGTGCCCCGAGATAATTTGCATCGAGGGCGGCGCGACACTCCAGCACCTCGAACCGGTTTGCGGGGATGAGAATGGCTTTCGACGGCTCGTCCATGCGGTGGTTGGCACGTCCGATGCGCTGCGCCAGCCGGCTGGCTCCCTTGGGTGCGCCAACATGGATCACCAAATCGACATCGCCCCAGTCGATACCCAGATCGAGCGTCGATGTGGCGACGATGGCGCGCAGCGCATTCTCCGCCATCGCCTTCTCGACGCGCCGGCGCTGGCCGGCGTCCAGAGAGCCATGGTGAAGGGCGATAGGCAGGGAATCCTCATTCACCTGCCATAGCTCCTGAAACAGGAGTTCTGCCTGGCTACGCGTATTGACGAACAGGAGCGTGGTTTTGTGGCGTCTTATCTGGTCGTAGATTTCCGGGATGGCGTAGCGGGCGGAGTGACCAGCCCACGGCACGCGCTCCTGCGATTCCAGGATCGAAATTTCCGGCTTCGCGCCGCCCGCGACGGTGACCAGCCCGGCCATGGGCGCAGTCGCCGACGGCATCGTACCGTATCCGGCTTCCGATGACTGACTTTGCGAAACGAGCCACCGGCGCAGTTCATCCGGCTCTGCCACCGTGGCCGAAAGGCCGATGGCGCGCAGGTCCGGCCTGAATGAGCGCAGGCGCGCCAGCCCCAATGAAAGAAGATGGCCACGCTTGGAGGTAACGAGCGAATGCAACTCGTCGAGCACGACGTAGCGCAGGTCCTCAAAAAATCGCCTTGCGTCGCTTCCCGCTATCAGCAGCGCAAGCTGTTCGGGGGTAGTGAGCAGAATGTCCGGCGGCGCCAGCTTCTGCCGCTGCCGCTTATGGGCCGGGGTATCGCCTGTCCGCGTCTCGATCGTGACGGGCAGGCCGATTTCCTGCACCGGCTTGCCAAGGTTGCGTTCAATGTCGACCGCAAGAGCCTTGAGCGGCGAGATGTAGAGCGTGTGCACGCCGCGTCTCGGCTCACCGGGCCTGCGCGTGCCCCGCTCTGCCAGTTCGGTCAGGGACGGCAGGAAGCCAGCGAGTGTCTTGCCCGCCCCCGTTGGCGCTATCAGCAATGTGGACTGCCCTGCCTGGCTGCGCGCAAGAAGTTCAAGCTGATGCGCGCGAGGCGACCAGCCCTTCCCCGCGAACCATTTTACGAATGGCTCAGGCAGGCGGGCAGAAAGTTCCGGTTCGGTCGAGCGCGGTTCGGCGGTCACGCCCCACAGGTAGCGCGGACAGGGCGAAGCGCCAAGCGAAAACAGAACAAAACGGGATCGAAAAGCGTGCTATCTCCTCGCATTGCTCGCTGAGGGGGGAGTCGGAAGTCTCGCTCGGCAGTCTTCCCCGTGCGGAATAAAGGCCTATCTTGAAAACATGCGCCCCAGAGATCTGCTTTGCCCCAAGCCGGAAGGACTTTACTGCGCACCGGGAGATTTCTTCATCGACCCGGTCCGACCCGTCGCGCGTGCGCTGGTCACTCACGGCCATTCCGACCACGCCCGTTCCGGCCATGGTGCTGTGCTCGCCACCCAGGAAACACTGGACATCATGGCGCTTCGCTACGGCGAGGGATTCGCCGGTTCGACGCAGGCAGCCAGGCTTGGCGAGCCTGTCGCCATCAACGGAGTCACCGTCACCTTTCATCCGGCAGGCCACGTGCTGGGCTCGGCGCAGATTGCTGTAGAGCATGGCGGAATGCGCATCGTTGCCTCCGGCGACTACAAGCGCACGCCCGACCCGACATGCCGCGCCTTCGAGGTCGTGCCCTGCGATGTCTTCATCAGCGAGGCGACCTTCGGCCTGCCGGTCTTCCGCCATCCACCGGCACGGGATGAGATCGGCCGCCTGCTGAAATCAGTCTCACAGTTCCCCGAACGCACCCATCTTGTCGGGGCCTACGCGCTGGGCAAGGCGCAACGGGTCATGCGACTGCTGCGGGACGCCGGCTATGATCGCCCGCTCTACATCCACGGGGCGCTGGCAAAACTTTCCAGCTACTATCAGCGCTGCGGCATCGAACTTGGCCCGCTCGAACCGGCCACGACAGACAATGGCGCAAAGCGGGATTTCGCCGGTGCCATCGTCATCGGGCCGCCTTCAGCCTTCCAGGATCGCTGGGCGCGGCGCTTCCCCGACCCCCTCGCCTGCTTCGCCTCCGGCTGGATGCGCATTCGCCAACGGGCCAGGCAGGGCGGGGTGGAACTTCCACTCATCATCTCGGATCATTCCGACTGGGACGAACTGACCGCCACCATTCGGGACTGCGGCGCATCCGAAGTATGGGTCACGCATGGGCGGGAAGAAGCGCTGGTGCGCTGGTGCGAGCTGGAAGGCATTTCGGCACGCCCCCTCCATCTCGTCGGCTACGAGGACGAGGACGGGCCGGCCTCTTTTACACATTCCCGAGCCAACGAAACGGACCAGACTTCGTTTTCCGTTTTCTCCTTTCAA
>QGUU01000559.1 GCA_003242525.1 Pseudomonadota bacterium
ATCGCGCGCCTGTCTTGCCGGCGCCCTGGGCGCCAAGCACCGAGCTAGGAGGACTCGCGGCCGCTGGCCACCTAGCAAGAAGCGCCCCTTCACCTTTCCCCGAAGCAGCGTTGGCCTGTCGTTCCCTCGACCATCATCGTGCATGCCGCTCGCCAGCGCGTCGGCACGCACCTTCTCACGTGCTTCGCTTACCAGATCGGCAAAGGTGTTCAGCGCGACGAGCTGGCGCGGGGTGAACAGGTCACCAAACTTCGACAAGCCGTAACTCAGCGTCCAGAAATTCCGCGGATCATTCGGCAGCGGCGTATCCGGTATCCATGCTGGCCGGGCGCTTTCGGCCAGCGCTTCCATGCCGTTGTCCGGCGACTGATAGATGCGGCCGCGCTGGCCTTCCGCCACAACCGCCATCAACCGTTGCCCCATACGACCCGCAGCGCCTTCCGCCTTGATGTAGTCGGGCTCGATCGGCGTATCGGACAGCAAGCAACGGAAATTCGCGCCGCGTGCTAGCTTGGTGCCCGTCTTGGCGCTCGCTGGCGGCGTGCACTTTCCTTCGGCCACCCGCACCTCGAACCGGTAGCGGTTGCCTTCCACGATGGGTTCAACCCAGGCTTCCTTTCCCGCCCTAGTGGATAGCATGAACGTCGAGGCCAGCGGCACGTGCACGCTGGAATAGGCCGGGTTCGGGCTGCGCACGGTGCGCGCCCAGATCCAGGCGATGACCGTCAGCTTCTGGCCGACGTAGGGCTTCAGGTCAGGCCTGTCCTTTGCCATCTCCGCAGTGATTTCCACTGGCGGATACAGGTGGCCGATACGCTTGTAAGCCTCCTCACGCATCCAATGACCGTAGCGGCGTACGTCCTCGGCCAACCCACGTGCGCCGGACCAATCTTCGACCATGTTGGTCTGCTTCTCGCCGGGCGGCAGCGGGCCGACCGGCTTGCGTCCGGCGAAGCGCGGCGGGATCTCGATCATGGCCTTGTTGATCAGCACCGCCACCGGGTTCAAGTCGCTGGCGTAGCTCTCGAGCCCGAGCCGCTGCGCTTCCAGCGGAATGGCGCCGCCGCCGGCGAACGGGTCATGGAAGGCCGGGAGCTTCTCGGGATTGAACAGGTCGGCCGCTTGCGGGTGCTTCCTGTTGAGCTCGCAGGTTTCCCGCCAGCTCTTGCGGATTTCCTCCCGCGCCCGCTCGAGCACTTCCTCGTTGTTCGTGTTCTCCCACTTGACTAGCTCGCGGATGATGTCGAACAAGCGCTCGCGCTCGCGCGCGGCTTCCTTCTTGTTCACGCCGCGCGTGAAGCCCTTGCCGGTCTCGTAGCCAGGGTCGTTGACCAGCTGCGCGAACAACACCGCCCGCGCCACGGCAAGCGGCCGCCGTGCCCACCACAGGTGCAGCGTGCTGGGGTGGCCGTGCCGGATCGACTTCTCGCGCGCGGCCGCGGCGTTGATATCGTCGAGCGGCAGGGCCACTTCGATGAGTTTCCTCGGGGACTTGATGCGAGTGCTCACAGTGTCTTGTACCGATCCACAAATGCGTCGAAATAGCGCAGGGCGAATCGCCACCAATCGTCGGGCTCATGCCCACGAGGCTCACGCCCCTTTCTCATAGCGCGTAGCACGGGCCAGCAGCTCGGCTAGCTTGAGGTTCTTGCCGACTTCGGCCCAGTCCGGCGCCTGCGTCACGGGGCCTTGCAAGTAGTACGGCCCGTCAATGCTGTCGTCCTCGCCCACAAGGACGATGGCCAGCCAGAACTGCTCGGGTTTGTTGAGCGCGGCGATGATCTCGTTCTTGTGAAGGGTGACCGTGGTTGCGCCTTTGGCCCGCCCTTTCACCTCGATCAGGCGGTCATCCGGCAGCGCATTGCCTGCCCGCGGAATGGACGAGGTGATGTCCCAGCCGCATTTCTCCGCTGACACGTCACGCGGGCTGAAGCCCATGGCACGCTCGGCCGCCATCACGGCCTCCATTGCCAGCCGCTCGATGCGCGAGCGCGCGAGCGGATTGGCACTGTACGTCCCGGGTGCAGTTGCAGGCTCGCTACCCTCGAACCAGCCGGCCGGCACGACCAGCGCGCCTCCCAGCACCTTCGGGGCGGCAGGCACAATGTGGCGCTGGGCCTCGAGCTCCTGCATGCGTGCGTCAAGCCGCGCGGCGAGCTCCTCGGCACGGCGGAGAAGGTTGTCCGGCTGGACGCGCGGCTGCTTTCCGGCGCGCACTTCCTCCTGCAGCTCGGTGGTGCGGCGG
>QGUU01000560.1 GCA_003242525.1 Pseudomonadota bacterium
CAAGGTAGGAATTCCCTTCCAAACCGATTCCGAGGTGAAAAGATAGTTCTGGCGCGTCACGGGATGTCCCCACTTGAAAAAAAGGCCGGCACGCTGCCGGGCCTGACGGCTTGTGTTAACGGCGCAAAGCCGGCTTCGTCAAGGCCGGCGGGAGGCAAGACCTGCCAAAGGTAGCTTCCGAATTGGGCTTTTTTTCCACACTCGAATCTTGACTGGAGACCGCAAGAACCAGCGTCTCAGGTCAGCAGTGGTTCGCCATGTCAGGCCTCGAACCGTTCGAAGGTGGCCAGCCTATTCTACGCCCTCGTCGGCCAAAGCCTTGACCAGATCGATGATCTTGCGGCGTACCTTCGGATCGCCGATCCGCACGAAAGCGCGATTGAGTTGCAGCCCCTCGGGGGTTGAGCAGAAGTCGACGTGGTAGGAAGACGAGGCATCTTCCGAGAAGCCGCCCGCGCGCCCCGGTTCGTGGTCCGGCGCGTTTTCGAAGAAGAACGCGACAGGTACACCAAGAATCGATGCAATCGCCTGAAGACGGCTGGCACCAACCCTGTTGGTACCCTTTTCGTATTTCTGTATCTGCTGGAAAGTAATGCCTAGGCTTTCTCCGAGCTTCTCCTGGCTCATGCCAAGCATATTGCGCCGAAGACGGATCCGGCTGCCGACATGCATATCGATCGGGTTCGGTTTCTTCTTGTTTTCTTCTACCATTTTTCCCTCGCCGAACTCATTCGGCTTTGTGATTTGCCCGACCGGGCGGTCAACTCTCGTTCACCCCGAGCGGCTCTAGGCCCCCTTTGGCGACATGATACTATATGAATTTCTAATATATACCCTGTCAATCAAGCGGCAGTCGCTGCCTTACGCTTAGAAATAAAGCTGAGATGAACATCAGAAGGAGTATGCCGAACCCGTTAATGCTGCGTTGGCCCGCCGAAAGCAGCCTCTCGACGGCAATCGGCACGCGAACATCCAGCACTCCCCTGGCGTCCATTGCGAGCGCGTCAATAATCCTCCCTCGCGCGTCCACGACCGCCGAAATACCGTTATTGGCGGCACGCAGAAGTGGCATCCCATTCTCCACCGCCCGGACTTGTGCCTGCCTGAAGTGCTGGTAAGGCCCCGGCGTACCGCCAAACCAAGCGTCGTTTGTGACATTTACAATAAGCTCACCTGACGTAACGTCAACCGACACAAGGTCGGGAAAGATGACCTCGTAGCAAATGAAGGGGACTGCACCGACGCCTCCGGGAAGATCGACAGGATGTCGCGTGCTTCCGGCGGAGAAATTCATTGGCCCGGCAACCAGTTGCTGAACCCCCAAACGCTTGAGCAGGCCAGCCAGAGGCAAGTACTCGCCAAAAGGAACCAGGTGGACCTTGTCAACGGCATCAACGATCTGGCCGCCCTCGTCCACCGCCACCACCGAATTGTAGTACCTGTCATTACCGCCTACGGATCTTTCCTCCCGCACGGCTCCCGCCAGCAGGAGCTGGCCTGGTTGGAGCATGTCGCCCAGCGCCGCCAATGCGTCGGGGCGCTCGGTAAAGAGGAAGGGCACGGATGTTTCCGGCCACAGTATGACCTGCGGTGCCGCATGGGTGAGATCCGGCGGCTGGGAGGACAGCGCCAGCATGGTGGAGAAGATGCGATCCCGTACTGACGCATCCCATTTCTCGGAAAGATCGACCGAAGGCTGAACGATGCGCACGTCGAGCGAGCGTCCGGAGACAACGGCAGGTAAGGAAAGCCTGAAGTAGCCGAAGCCGATGTCCACGCAAAGCAGCACGGCCAGGAGCACTGCGCCGAGGCGTATGTGACGCTGACCCGCCAGCAGGGCCGGCAGCGAAAAGGCAAAAACGGCCAGCACGTTCATTCCGGTCATGCCAACGACGGAGACGCCCTGCATCAGCAGCGGAACCGGCATTGCCGCGTAACCGACGGCATTCCACGGAAAGCCGGTAAACAGGAAACCGCGCAACCATTCGGAAATGCCAAATCCGAAGGCCAGGGCTGCGATACGGCCTATGTCGCTGCTCCAGAACAGGCGCGCCAGGGCGGTCGCGAGGCCGTAAAAAAAGGCGAGCATCAATGGGATGCCCAGGACGGCGAGGGGTAGCGCCCAGGCGAAGTCGTCCGCCTCCACCAGAAGCGCGCTGCCTATCCACCAAAGGCCGGCGAGAAAATAGCCGAAGCCGAACCACCACCCCACCGCAAAGGCGGGCCGCAACCGACCCAGGCG
>QGUU01000561.1 GCA_003242525.1 Pseudomonadota bacterium
CTCCCTGGGCTCGCAACTGCTCGACGCCCTCAGCCGCCGCGCGCTTGGCCGTGCCCAGCCCGTGCTGTCCCGTTGCAGCCAGTTGCCTCGTCAGTTTCTCGATGTCGGCCCTCAGTTGCCGGATGTCGGCTTCCAGCTCCGAGACGTCGGCCGTAACCGGCTGGCCGGCAGTTTTTTCTGTTGCGGTGGTGGCCATCCTGCCCTCCTTGGTTGAGTTCTCGCAAGAACGTTCGGGAGCGGCCAAGGTTCCGGATGCGGCGTTGGAACCACCGCTTACATAAAACGTTCAGCGCCCCGCGTCGGCCCATGTCCTTTTTTAAAATGACAAGGCGCAGCTTTGCGTTCATGAATCGGTAGTTTCAGGGAGGAGTCTGCTTGCCCGCTTTGCTCAACGGACTGCGAGTTCTCCTCCTGGAGGATGAGGTTCTCATCGCCATGGACGTGGAGCAGCTATGCCTCGACAACGGTGCTGCCACGGTCAAGACCGTGCGCGATCTCGCCGAGACCGAGGCAGCCAATCCGGCCCTGTTCGATATCGCTATCGTCGATTTAAGGTTGGGCGGCCAATCAACGCTCGGTTTCGCGCGGCGACTAAATGAGATGGACATACCCTTCATCTTCGCGTCGGGGTACACGGACATAGAGGAAATCGCGCAGGAATTTCCGGGGGTGATCTTCGTGCCCAAGCCTTATTCGGGAAATGACCTGATTGACGCGGTGGCGGCAGCCTGCCGCAAGCGCTCCGCCGCCTGAGGCGAACGGCTTACGCGGCAGAGGAGCCGATCACATGCGTGGCGATGGCATCCGGGCCAAACTCGTCGTCGCCGGAAATCTTCAATATGTCCTGCAGCCGGGCGCGGGCGCGTGAAACCCGGCTCTTGATGGTCCCCACCGCGCAACCGCAAATCTCGGCGGCCTCCTCATAGGAAAAGCCGGAAGCGCCGATGAGGATGATCGCTTCGCGCTGGTCTTCCGGCAGATGCTCCAGCGCGGAGCGGAAATCTTCAAGATCGAGCCGGCCCTGCTGGGCTGGATGGACCGCCAGCCGCGCGGTCATGATGCCGTCGCTGTCCTGGACCTCGCGACCCCGCTTACGCATCTGTGAATAGAATTCGTTGCGGAGTATGGTGAACAGCCAAGCCTTGAGGTTGGTCCCGGGCTGGAAGCTCTCATGCTTGTCCCAGGCCTTGACCAATGTTTCCTGCACCAGATCGTCCGCCTTGTCCGCGTTCTGCGCAAGGGAAACCGCAAAGGCGCGGAGCGAGGGGATTGATGCGAGAAGGTCGGCCTTGAAGCCCTGCGAGACCGTCATTCTCAGTCCTTCTTTCCAGCCGGTTTTGCATGCTCGAGTTGAGCCAGCAACTGCGCGAAGCGGTCCGGAACCTCCTCCGAAACCAGGTCGTCGTAATACTGCTTGAGTTTGCGGCCGATTTCCGAATTAGGTCCCAGCGGATCAACGGCTTTGCCTTGGCGGCGACCATCGTCCGCCTTTGTCCCTGTCTTCATACCTGTCATTGCCCGTTTCCAGTATCCCCAATCCGTGGGCCTCTGCCCAAAGCTCCAAGGCGCACGGATCCCCTACATCTGGTCGCCCGATCTTGCACCCAAACGCCGTTGGCGCAATTTAGTTCCGCGCGGCACGGAACTTTTTTGGCCGCGCTGCATTGTTCGCACGGACTTGCATCCAGCTTGGCCTACTACCTTAAATACGTCATCTGAGGGAGACGTCCTGATGAGTTTGTCCGCAGCTATCGCTCCGCATCTGCCCTATCTTCGCCGTTTCTCCCGTGCCGTTTCCGGTTCCCAGGATAGCGGGGATGCCATGGTTGCAGCCATGCTGGAGGCGATCATTGCCGATGTCGATATTTTTCCAAAGGCTTCGAGCGACCGCATCGCCCTCTACAAGGTGTTTGCAAAACTGTTCACATCTGTTGCCATTCGCGTGCCGCAGGCCGAGCCCCAGTCTGCATGGGAGCAACGCGCGGCAGCCAATCTCAACGCGCTTGCCCCGCTTCCCCGCCAGGCCTTCCTGCTCGTCGCCGTGGAAGGGTTCAGCGAGGCCGAGGCCGCCGAAATCCTCGATGTGGATGAGGAGAAGTTCTCCAGCCTGCTTGTTGAGGCAAGCAACGAGATTTCACGGCAGGTGGCGACCGACATTCTCATCATCGAGGACGAGCCGTTGATTGCCCTGGACATAGAGGAGATGGTGGAAAGCCTAGGCCACCGCGTAGTCGGCACG
>QGUU01000562.1 GCA_003242525.1 Pseudomonadota bacterium
TGTGGGGCTGAGATTGGTTAAAGAGAAAGAAATGGGGAAGAACTATCCCAACATGAAGCTCGTCGGGCGCCAGGCGAGCAACCAGGACAGCAACGCAGCCTACAAGGCGGTCGCCTCGATGCTGCAGGCAAATCCGAACCTGGCGGCGCTATGGATCCCGGAAGCGGGTTCCGCTGAAGGTGCGGTGGCTGCCGTGCTGGAGGCAAAGGCCAAGGTGCTGATCATGCACGCTGACGTCACGCCCACCACGCTGGAGCACATCAAGGCGGGCAACATCCACATGGCCCTGAACCCAAACCAGGGCGTGCAGGGCTTCATGGGCTTCATCGCCACGTTCCTGGCGGCGCATCCCGACATGTTCGACCCGTTCAACGACTACAAGGTCTCCGGCTACAACCCGATGCAGATTCCCTTTGTCGACAACGGCTTTGCCGTCATCACGAAGGACAATGCCGACTCCTTCGACCTGAACAAGTACATGGAAGGGCGCGATCCGAGCTGAGCGCCGAGCCACGCCAAGCTTCCGCGCTGCAAACTGCGGCGCGGAAGCTGCCCCGAACCCATGCGGATCCTCGAGCCATGCCCGCCAGCACGACCGACGACAACATTCTGACGATCGCCGGCCTGACGAAGTCGTTCGGCGCAATCCAGGCGCTGCGCGGCGTCGATTTCGAGCTGCGCCGGGGCGAGATCCACGCAATCGCCGGCGAGAACGGAGCCGGCAAGTCGACCCTGATGAACATCGTCGACGGAATCCTCAAGCCGGACACCGGCAAGATCTACCTTGACGGAAACGAGGTGCGGATCACGTCGCCCGCCATGGCTCAGCGGCTCGGCATCGGCTTCGTCCACCAGGAAATCGCGCTGTGCCCGGATGTCAGTGTCGCCGAGAACATTTTCATGGGAGTCACCGCGAGCAGTCCGGCCCTGCTGATGGACTATCGCGCCATTGAGAGCCGCGCTGGCGAAATCCTCGGGCAGCTGGGCGATATCGACCCGGCAGCGCTCGTGGGCACGCTCTCTATCTCCCAGCAGCAACTGGTCGAGATTGCCAAGGCGCTGACGCTTGATTGCCGGGTTCTCATACTCGATGAGCCAACGGCAGCCCTGACGGAACGCGAGGCGCAGACCCTGTTCGGGATCATGCGGGAGCTTGCGGCGCGCGGCATCTCCATCATCTACATCACGCATCGCATGGCGGAGATCTTTGCCAATTGCGACCGGGTCACCGTCCTTCGCGATGGCCGCTACATCAAGACGATGAACGTGGCCGAGACGACGCCGGCCGAAGTCGTCAGCGCCATGGTGGGGCGCGTCATCGACGATCTCTATCCGCCCAAGATGTCGGACGAAGAAAAGTCGGACGAAATCATCCTGGAGGTGCGTGACCTGACGGATCGGAACCGCTTTTCCGGAGTATCCTTTCAGCTTTGCAAGGGGGAAGTGATCGGCCTCGCCGGACTGATCGGTGCGGGGCGCAGCGAGATCGCCCGCGCGATCTGCCGGCTGGAAGGCGAAATCACCGGCGAGGTGCTTCTGCATGGCACGCCGCTGGACCTTGGCAGCTACGCGGAAAGCATTGCACGCGGCATCGTCTACCTGTCGGAGGATCGCAAGGGCGACGGCCTCTTCCTCGACATGTCGATTGCGACCAATATTTCGGCACTTCGGGTTGAGCAGGTGGCCAGATTTGGCGTCCTCATCGACGAGCGTCGGGAGGCGGAGCTGGCCAGAACCCTCGGTGCACGCCTCAATCTCAAATATGGCAACACGGACCAGCCGGTTTCGGCGCTGTCGGGCGGCAACCAGCAAAAGGTGGCCATCGCCAAGATGCTGTCGGTGAACCCGCAGGTCATCTTCCTGGACGAGCCGACGCGCGGCGTCGACGTCGGCGCCAAGGCCGAAATCCACGGCATCCTGCGCGATCTTGCGCGAGCCGGTGTCGGCATCATCGTCATCTCTTCGGAGCTGCCGGAACTGATCGGCCTGTGCGATCGCGTGCTGGTCGTGCGGGAAGGGCGCATAGCCGGAACGGTCTCGGGCTCAGAGATGACGGAAGACCGCATCATGTACCTCGCTTCGATGGGCGAGGAAGAGCGCCTGGTATCCTAGAGGCCTCTTATAAACATCTCCGAGCCCCCGAGACCGAACAGGAATCCGTAGGCGGCTTTCTCTTTGAAAAAAAAACAACTACATCTGCAGGCACACTACTATATATATACTATAACAACGTG
>QGUU01000086.1 GCA_003242525.1 Pseudomonadota bacterium
AAGAAGGCGTTTGAAAACGCCATCGCCGAACGGAAGTTGCATTTCGGCCAGAAGCCGGCATCGGCAGCGTAGCACGTCTCGCCGTTCGTGGCTGCGTTGTAGTCATCGTCATCAATTAGTCAAGCCTGTGTCCAGTTCCCGGCTAAGAAATTGGCCGCCCCGTGTGCATCGGCATGAATCGATTCAGGTTCTGTCATCCTGGTCAGCCGTCCTGCGAGCTGGATCCCCCGAGCCCCATGCCGCATTGCAACATCAAGGCTTGTGTTTCCTTGAAGAAACCGCCATATGCAGCGCCATAGGCGCTTGGGCCGGAGGAAACACCGGCTTTCTCCTCGATTTGAGACTGGTTGCGTCTGTTCCGCCCATGGCGGGAAGCCCCGTTCAGGTCCGCAAGGCCGACGGGCACGACAGCGCAACCGCGCAGGCATGCAGCCTGCCGTTTGTCGTTCTTGAGAATTATTGACGGGCGTGTTGCGCCACGCCGTGATCGTGTGCGGACATTTCGTTCGCTGGAAAGAAGAAAAAATTGACACAGGAAATTTTCGCGGGGCCAACCGGCTTCGCCGCGCTGGGTATCACTGGCCAGTTGCTGAAGGCTACCCACGCAGCCGGCTTTGTCGAACCCAAGCCTATCCAGGAACAGGCCATTCCGGCGCAACTCGCCGGCCGTGACATTCTGGGCATAGCGCAAACCGGCTCCGGCAAGACCGCCGCTTTTGCCTTGCCTATCCTGTCGCGCATCATAGCCCTGGGAACCAGGCGCTCGCCTAAGACGGCACGGGCTCTCATCCTTGCTCCGACGCGCGAGCTCGCCGTTCAGATCGAAGAAACCGTGAAGCTGCTTGCAAAGGGCGCTCACATTTCCACCGCGCTCGTGCTCGGCGGCGTATCGCGCAACAGCCAGGTCAGGAAGATGCAGCCTGGCGTCGACGTTCTGGTTGCCACTCCCGGCCGCCTGACCGATCTCGTGCGGGAAGGGGCCATAAAACTCTCCGAGACGCGCTGGCTCGTGCTGGACGAAGCAGATCGCATGCTCGACATGGGCTTCATCAACGACGTGCGGCGCATAGCCAGGGCAACGGCCCCGGAACGCCAAACGGCGCTGTTCTCTGCCACAATGCCACAGGAGATAGCGGACCTGGCCCAGAGCCTGCTGAGGGAGCCCGTACGAATAGAGGTCGCACCCCAGGGTTCGACAGCGGCCGAAATCAAACAGGGCGTCGTGCTGGCCCGAACGCGTCAGAAGCGACATGTTCTCGCGCGCATGCTGGAAAACGCGGCCATGGCCTCTGTAATCATATTCGCGCGCACCAAGCACGGAGCCGACCGGGTGGCGCGTGATCTGGCCCGGGACGGATACGAGGCGGCCGTTATCCACGGCAACAAGTCGCAGAACGCCCGCCAGAAGGCGCTGAACGGCTTTCGCGCAGGTTCGGTACGCATTCTCGTTGCCACAGACATTGCGGCACGCGGTATAGACGTTCCAGGTATTTCCCACGTCGTCAATTTCGACCTCCCCGATGAAGCGGAGAGCTATGTTCACCGTATCGGCAGGACAGGCCGCAACGGTCGCAACGGAATTGCCGTAACGCTGGTGGACCCATCCGAAAACGGCAAGCTCAGGCAGGTCGAGAAGGTTATTCGCCAGAAACTGCCGATCCTCGCGGACCATCTGAGTGAGCCGGATCCTCAGCCCACACGGGTGGAGAGGAGAGGGGGATCGGAACTACGCACCCATGGCGAGGTGCGCCCGGCGGGCGCCGGTTTCGCCACTGCCGCGCCCGGAAAGCAGCGACGGGCGGACAAGGGCCGGTCCGCTCCCAGAATCAACGGTACCCACGAAGGCGCGGCGAGGCTCGGGGAGGGGCAGCCCAAATCGGCAGGCCCACACCATGAGCAACTTGCTGGAAGACGACCGGGCACAAGACAGAAGCTCGGCGGAAGCGGTCCAATCAAGGCACGCCGCCGCTTTGGCAAGGGGAAGCGCGCGGCCTGAGCCACGAAGAAATGACGGGCGGAGTGCCGCCCGTCATTTCGTTCGATGTCCGTGACGGCGAAGGAACCAACAGCGCTGCACTTCATTGTCCTCCTGCTCATTGCGAGAGGAGATTCCAATGAAGACACTGGCCGATATCTTCGAGCACACGCTCCAGGACGTCTACTACGCCGAAAATGCCATCACCAAGGCCCTCCCCAAAGTTGCCAAGGCGGCTACAGACACCAAGCTGAAGAAGGCCGCTGAGGACCATCTTGAGGAAACCAAGGACCAGATCAAGAAGCTGGAGCAGGTCTTCAAGTCCATCGGGAAGAAGGCGTCCGGCGAGAAGTGCGACGCGATCGAAGGTTTGATCAAGGAGGCTGACGGCCTGATGAAGGAGGCTGAGGGCACAGCCCTTGATGCTGGTCTCCTCGCAGCCTGCCAGGCCGTCGAGCATTACGAAATCTCACGTTACGGATCCCTGCGCGAGTGGGCCAAGGATCTCGGGCATGATGAAGCCCACCAGCTTCTCAGTGAGATTCTCGACCAGGAGAAGGCAACGAACAACAAGCTGACGAACCTTGCGGTAACGGCGATCAACAAGACGTCGCGCGCAGCAAAGGCAGCATAGATACCGCGAAGGGGGAGTATTTCCCTCTACCGCGATCTGCAGTTTGACTAAAGCCAGACTCGACCGTCGAGACTGGTCGTGAACGTTGCAACTCCGTTCCGGAACCTTTCCCGAGTTCACTCATTGTCACCCGCACCCGCTTATTGCGGGGAGGCGCTCAGGCAACGCCCGCCCGGCCTCGGCCGGGCGGGTTCCTGTAGTGATCAGGTTCGGGTCCGGCCGTGAACGGCCTGCCTATTGTTCGGGCTCAGTGGCGTTCAAGCTTTTCCCAGCCTCGCATATTTGGCTCGTCACTGCCCGGCCGCATTAGAATGAGGTCGCGGTCGAGAAGTAGCTCCAGAACGATGCCGATCTCCTTCAAGAGGCGGCGGACATCCTCCTGTGTCAAATTGTCAACGTGGTCGGCCGCATCCTGAACGTTGAGAAGCAGATCAACGGCGCGCTGATGAACTCGCATGGGCGCCTCCTCGCTCTTTCCAAGTCTGCTGATCGAAGCATCTTTGCGATGCCGTCGCAACGATGTAACGGTTGCATGACATATCTCAGCCCACACCGTCCTATGTTCGAAAGCGCTCTAGCAGCCACCCGGGGTTGGGCAGGCGCCGACGAATCTCTCTCTGGAATCGTGTCGTGATCTTCGCAGGGGTGATGCTGCCGAATCCCGAGCGCGCGCCGGATGACGCCGGACTGTTTGTGGTCCGACTTCTGCAAAATCTTCAGGAACTTACACTCACTTTCGGCTGAAAGCAGCCGGAGCGGCGTTCAGCGGCTTGACGACCAAATCCTGCCCCCCTATTGAAGCGCTTCGGTACGCCGGAGCGACGAGGCCTCGTGGCGGAGTGGTTACGCAGAGGACTGCAAATCCTTGCACCCCGGTTCGATTCCGGGCGAGGCCTCCATAGCCTTGGGCGTCCCGGCGGGCGCTGTTTTTCCGTAATGTCGGGAAATTCAGTGGCCATAGCGGGATATTTGCTGCCTAGTGGCGCAAAGTTCCGGCCTGGATTGCGAGCGCGGCAGAATATGCGCCAGAAGGGACCATCAGGGGCATGAGCATCGATTTTTCCCAACAGCGGATCAAGATGGTCGACAGCCAGCTCCGAACGACGGATGTCACCAGCGTGCCCGTGCTGGAGGCATTCCTCGAAATCCCGCGCGAAAGATTTGTTGGATCGGCCAGCCCTGCACTGGCCTATATTGATGAAGATATTCCCGTTGCGAGGACATCGCAGGGTCCCCGTTATCTCATGGAGCCCTCGCCATTGGCGAGGCTCATCCAGCTGGCCGACGTGGGCAAGAGCGATGTCGCACTCGATGTAGGATGCGGTACGGGCTATGGCAGCGCGATACTTGCGCGGCTTGCACAATCCGTTGTCGCGCTTGAAAGCGATTCGCATTTGGCAGAGCAGGCTTCCGCGGCCATGGCGGAGCTCGGTTGCAGCAACGTTGAGGTCGTAACGGGGCAGTTGAGCGACGGACACGCGACCCGGGCGCCCTATGATGTGATTCTGATCAACGGAAGCGTCGAGGAAGTGCCCCAGACGCTCTTTGACCAGCTTGCGGAGGGCGGACGGCTCGTTGCTGTGGAAGGACGCGGCAATGCCGGCACTGCCCGACTTTTTATTAAGACGGAGGGTGTTGTTACCGGTCGCCGTGCATTTAATGCGGCAATTAAGCCACTACCGGGGTTTGAACGCGCTCGCATTTTCGAGTTCTGATTTATTTTGCCTTGCAGCTATTGCGTACTCATGTTGCCGTTGGCTTTGATTGTCGTCGCTGACTCGGCCCGGCTTCGGCTGAAGGGCAAGCGGCAGGGAACCTGAGCAACGCATCATTGGCGCCCGGCGAGGCCGCCTGTGTCGCGCCGGTTCCCGCAAACGAATGAGGGACGTGCCGTGATGTCTGTAAAGAAGCGTTTTCTCGCCGCAGTTCTGCTTTCCGCCACCATGCTTTCGCCGGTGCCGGCTGCGGCGGAAACCATTCTCGGGGCGCTGGCCAAGGCCTACCAGTACAATTCCCAGCTCAATTCTGCTCGCGCCGGTGTTCGAGTTACCGATGAAGGTGTTGCCATAGCCAAGTCTGGCTACAGGCCCACAATCATGGGATCGGCCAGCATCGACTATTCCAACACGCACAGGGGGATAGGCTCGACACAGTCGACGACTGCCAATTTCGGTGTCCGGATCGATCAAACGTTGTTTGATGGGTTCCAGACCAGGAACAACGTCGCCGCGGCCGAAGCCCAGGTGCGGGCATCGGTGGAGAATCTGCGCAACACCGAGCAGAACATTCTCTTTAACGCGGCCAGCGCATACATGGATGTCATCCGCGACCGGAAGATCGCGGCGCTGACCGAACAGAACCTTCAGTTTCTGACCGAGCAGGTTCGTGCCGCCCGCTCGCGCCTCGAAGTGGGTGAGGGGACGCGAACGGATGTCGCCCAGGCGGAAGCCTCGCAGTCGGAAGCGGTTGCGCGGGTAAGTGCCGCGCGCGCCCAGGCCTTGGCCAGTGCAGCCACATACCGGCAGATTGTCGGGGATGACCCCGGAAACCTCAAGCCGGCCTCCCCGCTGGGCAAGCTCCTGCCGAGAAGCCTCGATGCAGCGATGGCCATAGCGGCAAGGGAACATCCGGCCATCCTTGCGATGGAACATCTGGTCGATGCGGCCGCTTTCTCCGTGAAGTCGGCAGAAGGAGCACTGCTCCCCGGGGTGACCGCTTCGGCAGGAATTTCCCGTAACTACTCCAACATAGAGGGCCTTACCGGCGCTGGTGCCTCGGACGGCTATTCAACTTCTGCCAGCATAGGCGCCACGCTGACAATCCCGATCTATCAGGGCGGGCGGGCTTCGGCGCAGGTGCGTCAGCGCAAGGAGTCGTTGGGGCAGGCGCGGATCGACGTGGACGTCACGCGGGACCAGGTTCGTCAGGCGGTCACATCCGCCTGGACGCAGTATGCGGCTGCGCGCGAAACAGTGGAAGCAAACCGGGCGCTTATCGCGGCGGCGCAGCTGGCGCTAGATGGAGTCATAGAGGAGCGCAACGTTGGCCAGCGAACCACGCTGG
This sequence comes from Pseudomonadota bacterium, assembly GCA_003242525.1. Lineage (GTDB taxonomy): Bacteria > Pseudomonadota > Alphaproteobacteria > Rhizobiales > Rhizobiaceae > Mesorhizobium. The sequence continues at coordinate 5,673 of QGUU01000086.1, forward strand.
ACGTCCTCAACGCGCAAAATGACGTCATCACCGCACAGATCAATCTCGCAAGCGCGGAGCGCGATGTGGTGGTCGCAAGTTACGCCATCCTGCTTGGGATCGGCCACCTTTCCGTGGAACGGCTGGGCTTGCAGGTTGCCAAATACAGGCCGGAAGAACACTACAAGGCGGTCAAGGACAAGTGGTACGGCCTGCGCACGCCGGATGGGCGGTGAATCTCCTAATCTGTTGAAATCCCGTGCATCTCCAGATTGGGGATTCTCGGATGGCCATGCGTCCGCTACGCTACCTCCATGATTCGGCTCCGACTCGGGCGGAGCCTAACCCGGCAACGGGCATTGGGGCGGCGGAACGACCATGGCGATAGCAAGCAATGCGCAACGCGAGCCTTCGATGGAGGAAATTCTTGCTTCCATCAGGCGCATCATCGAGGACAGCGACGGCGGACGCCGCCCGACAGCCGACGACAGCGGCGTGACGGCCGGGCAGGCTGATGTTGCTTCCGCCACGCCGGAGGTAGAGGAATTCCGGGCAGAACTGCGCGACCAGCCTTCTTCCCCGAAGCAGAACCCGGTGTCGCTCGCCGAGGTGCAGGCACAGCTCGCTTCGGCCGATGCCCCGGCTAACCCTAATCTTCCGCTCGCCCGGGAAGACTCTTCCGAGGAACTGCCACCGGCCCGTCCCGTCACGCTCGCCGAAGTCGGGGCGCGCATTGCTGCAGAGCAGGTCGGGAAGGAAGAGGATGTGGACGGGGTGCCGGATGCCGGCGCGCAGGCGCGGATCGTTTCTCTCCGGAATGACGAATTGAAACCCGGCATTGCAGCCGAGGAGTTCGAGGAGGCCGGTCACCAGTCCGCTTACAATGCTGGCGCTCAGCATGCGGAAAGCTCCGTCCCGGCTTCGAAGACGGAGCCTGCCGTGGCAAGGCCCCCGCTGGTATCGGAAGAGACCAGCCGCCAGGTGGCGGCTGCCTTCGGCGAACTGTCGGAAGCCTTCGCCAGCCGCAGCAGGAAAAGCTTCGACGAGATGGCAGAGGAGATGCTGCGGCCCATGCTGCAGGAGTGGCTGGACAATAACCTGCCAACCCTGGTGGAGCGCTTGGTGCGTGAGGAAATCGAGCGGGTGGCGCGCGGCGGGGCAGGCTGAGGCGACATCTGCTTAGCCGTTCAGCCGTTTCATCAGGGCCATGGCGCCGAAAGGCGCACGCACCTTGCCTTCGGTGATGAAGTAGACGAACACGTCGCGCGGCTCCCTGGGGGCCGATGTTCCGGGATCGGCCTTTGGCAGGTCATCCGGCTCTCCGCCCTCCGCCCAGATCTTCGCGCGCTGCGCCCATTCATCCAGGCGCTGAGGTTCGTAGCAGTCCGGATTTTCGTCCTTTCCGGTCTGGAGCCGGGCATAGACAAAGTCGCTCGTGATGTCGGCAATGGCCGGGTAGGTGGCGTGATCTGCATAGACGATTGCCACGCCATACTTCCGGGCCAGCGCCGGGAACTCCGGCACAATGAAGCTGTCGTTGCGAACCTCCACCGCGTGGCGGAGGCGCACGCCATCCTGTTTTTCCGGGAGCAGCCTGAGAAACGCCTCGAAGTCGGCGTGGTCGAATTTCTTCGTAGGTGCGAATTGCCACAGGATCGGGCCGAGCTTCTCGCACAGCGCGGAGACACCGGACTGGAGAAAGCGCATCACCGACTCACCCGCTTCGGCCAGGACACGCCGGTTGGTGACAAAGCGGTTGCCCTTGAGCGAGAAGACGAAGCCGTCAGGCGCCTCCTTTGCCCATTTCACGAAGGTTGGCTCCTTGAAGCTGGAATAATAGGTGCCGTTGACCTCGATGGTCGGCACCTGGCGCGAGGCGTAATGAAGCTGCTGGGCCTTGGGCAGCTTCTCAGGATAGAAGGACTTTTCCCACGGCTCGAAAGTCCAGCCGCCCATGCCGGCGCGGATCGTTCCTGATCTGGTCATGCGTTCCTCCTCCCGGCTTTCCGGATCGTGCAGGCGAAGCTTCTCCTAAAAACCACTTACGGCGGGCGCTTGCCACCGGAAACCGGCATGGCGACACATGCTCCTGCCAAATCCGAATGGCGGCTCGCCCAAATGGCTTGCGGGCACGGCAATGCGCTGCCGCAAACGGGGTTTGCGGGCCGCCTGCATTCCTGAGCTTTGCCGGCAAGGGGTCAGGACGTGTCGCGAACCTCCAGCACATGGAGCGCCAGCCCGTTTGTCCTGGCCAGAATTTCGTGAACCTCATGACGGTTCCTGCGGCGCCAGCCAGGCGGCCGACCCGTGCGCAGCGGCCAGCGGCGCACGATCGGCGCGCCCGTAACGGAGTATTGCTTGCGCTGCGCGCCATCTGCCGTGCGGCTACGCCAGCGAGCGAAGCGCCGGGCATGACCAGGAAGATCGTCCAGCGCGCGCTCCAGCGCCTGAAGGCGCAGGGCAAGCCGCGTGGCATCGATCGGATCGTCGGGGCAGGGCGGCGGCGGGAGCGGCGCAGGCCGGGTTAAGCCGGGCAAGGAAATGCGCGGCACGCCGTTCCGAACCGGCTGGCGGCGGCAGAAGCGGGGCAGCGGATCGAAAAGCGGCAGGCTGCAGCGCAGGGACGGCGTTGCGTTGCCGCCGTTTGCCCGAAGCGGGCGTGTGCCGGCTGGGCCGGCAGCGAAGCCAGCGGACATGACGACTTCTGGTCCGGACTGGCGGGGGAAGGGGGGGGGGAGGACGCGCGTGCGGACGGAGAAGAAGCGCGCCGCGG
>QGUU01000087.1 GCA_003242525.1 Pseudomonadota bacterium
GGTATCAGAGATAGGTCCAGGCGAAAAGCCTGCAATGGCGTGGCGGTTACGAGAGGGAGCGCGCTCGGACGGCCAATTCAGGCGGCCTTTCCGATTTCATGTCGCCAGGGGGGATTGGCGCCGGCGCGGGACACGGTTATCGCGGCAGCTTTCGCTCCCAGCGACAGGGCCCGATGTATCGCTTCTTCCGTCAGCGCCGAAATTGCGGGCTTGGTCAGAAGACCGTGTTCGTGCAGCGAGGCCAGCACGCCGGCGTTGAACGTATCGCCGGCTCCGACCGTGTCCACGACGGCAACTTTTTCTCCCTGAACTTTCACCGTGTGTTCGCGGCTGTAGGCCGTGGCGCCTCGGCTGCCCTGCGTGACGATGACCAGCTTTGGCCCGTATTCCAGCCAGGCGCGCGCCATCTCTTCCTGGGACCCGGGATCGCCGAACCATGCCAGATCTTCGTCCGAAAGCTTGACTATGTCGGCCATGGCCATCATGCGGCGGATGCGTCCGGCATGCCGGGCCCGGTCGGGAATGAAGTTGGGGCGAATATTGGGGTCGAGCATGGTGACGCGCCGCTCGTGTTCGCGCGCCATCAGAGTCTCATAGGTCGACCCGCAAGGTTCCGGGATCAGGCTGATGGCGCCGAACAGCAAGGTGCTGACGTCGTCGGAAAGGTCGGGCAGGTCTTCCTGCGACAGCATCCGCCCCGCCGTCCCTTCATCATAAAAGACATAGCTGGCATGCCCATCCTCCAGCTCAACGAAGGCCAATGTCGTCGGCCTCGAGGAGAAATGCGCGTAGCGCGTACCAGCTCCGCTTTCCGCCAGAACACGCACCAGTTGCTGTCCGAACAGGTCGGTGGACAGGCCGGAGAAAAACTCCACCGGCGTCCCGAGCCTGCCGAGCGCAACGGCCGTGTTGAATACTGCGCCGCCGGCATAGGGCGCGAATGCCGGTTCGTCGGCCGTGGTACGGCGCGGCAGCATGTCGATGAGGGCTTCGCCGCAGCAAAGGATCATGAATCAAAACTCCAGTCAGGATACTCAACGGCCGCAGCGGGCCTGGCTAATTCCCCCGGGGCGCAGAGGGTCGTGCGGGCAACATCAAATGCTTCCCGAATGCGAGTGCGAGCCGACGAGGAACCGTTCCGACAGTGGCAGGCTGGCCGCGCCTAGGGCACGCGCGTGAATGCCGACCGTGCCTTCCCGGATGGCCGGCAGTTCCAATCCCTCCGCGTCGATGTGGCGGATCGCGTTGCCCACTCCCTCGACCAGACGCCGGCGAATCTCCAGTGGCAACCATCCGTCGATCACTGCGGCCTGGAAGTCGATGACCGCCGCCGAGGCGACCACGGCATAGGCGAGTGCGGCGGAGGCCTTTTCGAGCCAGTCATCGAGACAAGGACCCAACTCGCCCCAGTCCTGCGGGGACGACCACAGCCTGGCGGCCTCGGGCGCTGCTCCGCGCGCCAGCAAGGCCTTTTCCAGCGTGGCAAGGGAGGCGATGTCGATGAGCTGGGTCGGCTTGTTGTCGGGGCCGGGCACCGGCATGGAGCCGAGCGCGCCGGCGTTGCCGCCCGGTCCGCTATATAGTCTTCCGTCCAGCACGATGCCTCCACCGGCAAAGGCTCCGATGTAGAAATAGACGAAGTCGCGCAGCCCGCCGGCCTTGCCGAACACCAGTTCGGCACCGCAGGCCGCGGTTGCGTCATTCTGCAGATGGACCGGAAAGTCGCAGAACGCCTGTATCTCGGAGCGGATGTCGAGGTTGCGCCATTCTTCCATGACGTCGCGCGGAGCGCCTGCCGCGTCGGCCCAGCTCCACAGTTCGAACGGCACGGCAATGCCGGCGCCGGCTATTCGCCGGTCCTGCGCCGGGGTCAGGGTCTTGCGCATTTCGGCAATGCTCGCAGCGACGAAGGCGACCGTCTGGCGTGGCTCGGGATAGCGGTAGGAATGCTGCTTCATTGACCGGACCTTGCCCAGAAAGTCGATCAGGACCAGTTCCGCGCTTCGTCGGCCGATCTTGAGGCCGATGAAGAACGCGCCGTCCGGGTTCAGGGCCATGGGAATCGAAGGCTGGCCGATGCGGCCGCGCACAGGCTCCTGCCTCAGCAGCAGCCCATCCTCCTCAAGTTCGCGCATGATCACGGAAACGGTTTGTGCCGACAGGCCGGTCATGCGCGCAATGTCGGACTTCGCCAGGCTGCCGTGCTGGCGCACCAGGGAAAGCACGATCCGCTCGTTGTGATCGCGCATGCCGCTCTGGTTCGTGCCACGGTGAAGGCGGCTGGTGGTCAGCCGCGGCAAGTCACCATGCCTTTTTGCCCCGCTTTCCAACTTCCCCTCCAGCAAGCCTGCGCGCGCTTTTGGTCAGGATGGGTTGTGAATGCAAGAGTGTCAATAATAAATAAGAGTGATTTAATTATTGACAGACGTGCCGGCTGGTGTTTTGCTGCCCCTGACGGCGGCCCATGGGAAGAAGGGGCGCGCGTCGGATAGGCCGGGCGACCGGCGTTGGTTTTCATGGGAGGAAATTCATGGTCACGTTGAAGCATCTCAAGATAGCGCTCGCGGGCATCGCGTTGTCCGGCCTCCTTGCTGGCGCCGCACAGGCTGCCGACGTCGTCGGCCTCATCACCAAGACGGAGGGCAATCCCTTCTTCGTCAAGATGCGGGAGGGTGCCCAGGCGAAAGCCAAGGAACTGGGCCTTGATCTGCGCACTTTTGCGGGCAAGTTCGACGGCGACAATGACAGCCAGGTCGCGGCGATCGAGAATCTCATCTCGGCGGGCGCCAAGGGCTTTGCCATCGTGCCGAGCGACTCCAGCGCAATCGTTCCGACCATCAAGAAAGCGCGCGATGCGGGGCTGCTGGTAATTGTGCTCGATACGCCGCTTGATCCGATTGACGCGGCTGATGCGACTTTCGCCACCGACAATTTCAAGGCTGGCGAGCTGATCGGGCAATGGGCGAAGGGCACGCTGGGTGACAAGGCGAAGGACGCCAAGATCGCCTTCCTTGATCTCGCCACCAACCAGCCGACGGTCGACTATCTGCGCGATCAGGGCTTCATGCAGGGCTTCGGCATCGACATCAAGGATCCGAAAAGATACGGCGACGAGGACGATCCGCGCATATGTGGCCATGAGATGACGGGCGGCGCCGAGGATGGCGGGCGTACCGCCATGGAAACCCTCCTGCAGAAGTGCCCCGACGTTAACGTCATGTACACGATCAACGAACCGGCAGCGGCGGGCGGCTATCAGGCCCTCAAGGCGGTCGGCAAGGATGACGGGTCTGTGCTCGTCGTCTCTATCGACGGCGGCTGCCCAGGCGTCAAGAATGTGCAGGCCGGCATCATCGGTGCTACCTCGCAGCAATATCCGCTGAAAATGGCTTCCCTGGCCATGGAGGCAATCGACAAGTTCGCCAAGACCGGTGAGAAGCCGCAGCCTACGGAGGGCAAGGAATTCTTCGACACCGGCGCGGCGCTGGTCACCGACAAGCCGGTTGAGGGCGTCGAGTCGATCGACACCGCGAAGGGCCTGGAACTTTGCTGGGGCTAAGAGACGCTGCACGTGCCCGAAAGGCCCCGGTTCGGGCCTTTCGGGTTCGGTAGCGAAGACAACGCAAGGGCGGCCTGGGAGCGGCCGTGAGCCTGTTTCACTGAAGCAGAGGGTAGGCGGCGGGCGCGTCATGATCGCCCGCCAGAAGGATGAATGCAGCAGGTTGTCGGGCCTTGCCGTGTTCGCCGCATCCTGCCTGATCGCCAACCGCTTGGGCGAAAGTGAGGGTGGGCGGATGGCCCGATGCCCTGTATTCTAGGTGCATGTGCTGGGAGGGGATGACATGAGTGACGATTCCGGTGGTACGGCCCTCGCCGAGCGCGGCCTTGCCGGTCACGACCAGGCGGTGGCGACCTTCGAGGAAGACCGACACTCGGTGTTGCGGAATGTGCAGCACTTCCTGCATGAATATCCCACCGCCGTCCCATTCATCGTCCTGCTAGTCGGCGTGCTGATCTTTTCGGTTATCGTCGGCGGCCGCTTCTTTGCACTCTTCAACCTGTCGCTGATTCTGCAGCAGGTGACCATCATCGGCGTGCTGGGCATCGCCCAGACGCTGGTCATACTCACCGCCGGCATCGACCTGTCGGTCGGCGCGATCATGGTCCTGTCCTCGATCGTCATGGGCCGGCTGGCGGTGGTCGCAGGGTTTCCACCTGAAATCTCCTTTGCGCTTGGCCTGCTCACGGGGTTGGGTTGCGGCTTGATAAACGGCCTGCTGGTAGCCTACGTCCGGCTGCCTCCCTTCATCGTCACGCTCGGTACCTGGAGCATCTTCGGTTCCATGGTCATCTACGTTTCGCATTCGGAAACGATCCGCGCGCAGGATATCGAGGCGGCGGCGCCGCTTTTGCAATGGACCGGCCACACAATCCGGCTGGGGGGTGGAGCAGTGCTGACCTATGGCGCGATCCTGATGATCGTGCTGGCAATAGTGGTCTGGTACATGCTCAACCGCACCGCTTTCGGACGCCATGTCTATGCCACCGGTGACGATCCGGAGGCCGCGCGGTTGGCCGGTATCAACACCCGCAATACGCTGATAGCCGTCTATGCGCTGGCAGGCCTCATCTGCGCCATCGCAAGCTGGGTGCTGATCGGCCGAATTGGCGCTGCATCTCCGCTCGGCAACCAGACCGCCAATCTGGATGCCATTACCGCTGTGGTGATCGGCGGCACGTCGCTGTTTGGCGGTCGCGGTTCGCTGGTCGGCACCCTGTTTGGGGCGTTGATCGTGGGCGTCTTCCGCAACGGGCTGGCGCTCGCTGGCTTCGACTCCCTTTGGCAGGAATTCACGGTGGGCATTCTCATCATCCTGGCCGTCACCATCGACCAGTGGATCAGGAAGATTTCCGCATGAACACGCAACCGATCCTGGAGGCGAGGGGCCTCACCAAGCGCTATGGAAGGGTGGTCGCTCTCGACAATGCCGATTTCGACCTGATGCCAAACGAGATCCTGGCGGTGATCGGCGACAATGGCGCCGGCAAGTCAACGCTCATCAAGGCGCTGTGCGGTGCAATCGTTCCCGATTCGGGGGAGATCAGGCTTGACGGCAAACCGGTGCATTTCCGCTCGCCCATGGAGGCGAGGCTCGCCGGCATCGAGACAGTCTACCAGAATCTGGCGCTTTCGCCGGCCCTGTCCATCGCAGACAACATGTTTCTGGGGCGCGAACTGAGAAAGCCGGGTTGGGCGGGGAAGATATTCCGCCGTCTGGACCGAGCCCGAATGGCAAGGATCGCGCGCGAGAAGCTTTCCGAACTCGGCTTGATGACCATCCAGAACATCGGCCAGTCGGTGGAAACGCTGTCAGGCGGCCAGCGGCAGGGGGTGGCGGTAGCGCGCGCTGCAGCGTTTGGAAGCCGCGTCATCATCATGGACGAGCCAACGGCGGCCCTTGGTGTCAAGGAAAGCCGCCGCGTGCTCGAACTCATCCTGGACGTGAAGCGCCGTGGCCTGCCGATCGTGCTTATCTCGCACAACATGCCGCATGTGTTCGAGGTGGCGGACCGCATTCATATCCACCGTTTGGGCAGGCGTCTCACCATTATCAATCCGAAGGAGCACACCATGTCGGACGCGGTCGCTTTCATGACCGGGGCAAAGACCCCGCCGGAAACTGCGCCCGTCGCTTGACGCTGGGCATTGCTCATTCAGTGAGCAAATAATTCAAAGGAAAACCTTGGCGAGCATTTAAATCGATTGAGACATGGCTCGCCTCGTGCTTAGCAGGGCGGAAAGTCAGGTCTTCCTGGGCGCAGTGACGTGAACACTGGCCTGAAGACCGGTAATCGAAGCTCATCGCGAGAACAGGCTGCAGAACGACATGAAAGAATCCGGTTCACCCGCGTTCCTGTCGAACCCCGATCCTGCGGCGCTCGCCGAAGAGATCCTTGAAGTCCTGAAATACCGTGTCGGCAAGGACATTACCGTTGCAACGCCGCATGACTGGCTGACGGCGTCGATCAAGGCGGTGCGCGACCGCATCGTCGACCAATGGATCGCGGCGACCAAGGCGGCCTACGAGCGCCAGCAGAAGCGAGTCTATTATCTGTCGCTCGAATTTCTTATCGGCCGGCTGATGCGCGATGCCTTCTCCAATATCGGCCTGATGGACGCGGTGCGGCAGGCGCTGGCTTCGCTGAACGTCGATCTGGACGTGATCGCCACTCTCGAGCCGGACGCGGCGCTGGGCAATGGCGGCCTGGGCCGGCTGGCCGCCTGTTTCATGGAATCCATGGCGACGGTGGACATCCCGGCGCATGGCTACGGCATACGCTATGCCAACGGCATGTTCCGACAGGAACTGCAGGATGGATGGCAGGTGGAACTGCCGGAAACCTGGCTCGATCACGGTAATCCCTGGGAATTTGAGCGCCGCGAACGCGCATTTGAGGTCGGGTTCGGTGGCCAGGTCCAGGCCGTAACCGGCGAGGACGGACAAGTTCAGCGCTATGTCTGGAAGCCGGGCGAACGGGTGCTGGCGGTCGCCTACGATACCCCAATCGTTGGTTGGCGGGCCAAGCGCGTGAACACCTTGCGCCTTTGGGCAGGCATGCCTGTCGACCCGATACTCCTCGACAAGTTCAACGCCGGCGACCATATCGGCGCCCTTGCCGAGAGCAACAAGGCCGATGCATTGTCGCGTGTATTGTATCCGGCCGACGCGCACATGGCCGGGCAGGAACTGCGTTTTCGGCAGGAATATTTCTTCTCGTCCGCTTCCTTGCAGGACATTCTCCAACGCCATCTCAGCCAGTATGGCGATCTGGCGTCACTGCCCGACAAGGCCGCGATCCATCTCAACGATACCCATCCCGCAATCGCCGTGCCGGAACTGATGCGGCTGCTGATGGATGTCCATGGCATGGAGTTCGAGCGCGCCTGGGATATCACAACGCGCACCTTCGCCTATACCAACCACACGCTCTTGCCCGAGGCGCTGGAAAGCTGGCCGGTCACCCTGTTCGACCGGCTTCTGCCGCGCCACATGCAACTCGTTTACGCCATCAATGCGCATGTGCTGGCGGAAGCGCGCGCCACCGGCCGGTTTGATGGAGAGCAGATCGCGCGCATCTCGCTCATCCAGGAAAATGGCGAGCGTCGGGTGCGCATGGGCAACCTTGCCTTCGTCGGCTCGCATTCGATCAATGGCGTTTCCGCCCTGCACACCGCTCTCATGAAGGAGACGGTGTTTGCCGATCTGCATGCCCTTTACCCCAGCCGCATCAATAACAAGACCAACGGCATCACGCCCCGTCGCTGGCTGTTCCAGTGCAATCCGGGGCTGGCCGAACTGGTGCGTGACGCGATAGGCGACCGCTTCCTCGACGACATTGATGCGCTTCAGGAACTTGACCGGCTTGCCGGTGACGCCGCCTTTCGGGAGAAGTTTGCGGCGGTCAAGCGCGCCAACAAGGTCCGGTTTGCCGAAATGGTCGCCCGCCGGCTCGGCATCAAGGTGGACCCGTCTGCCTTGTTCGACGTCCAGATAAAGCGCATCCACGAATACAAGCGCCAGCTTCTGAACATACTGGAAGCAGTTGCGCTTTATGACCAGATCCGCTCACACCCGGAACGGAACTGGCTCCCACGCGTCAAGTTCTTCGGCGGCAAGGCTGCACCCAGCTATCACAACGCCAAACTCATCATCAAACTGGCCAATGACGTCGCGAAGGTCATCAACGGTGACCCCGCGGTTCACGGCCTGCTCAAGGTGGTGTTCGTTCCGAATTACAATGTCAGCGCGGCCGAGGTGATGATCCCCGGCGCGGACCTGTCGGAGCAGATTTCCACCGCGGGCATGGAGGCATCGGGCACCGGCAACATGAAGTTTGCGCTGAACGGCGCGCTGACCATAGGCACGCTCGATGGCGCCAATGTCGAAATCAGGGAGCGCGTGGGCGAGGAGAATATCTTCATCTTCGGACTAAAGGCCGAAGAGGTGGCCGAGCGCCGCCGCAATGGCTACCAGCCGCGGGCGATCATCGAAGGGTCCCGCGAGCTCTCGCAGGCCATTTCGGCCGTGTCGTCGGGCGTGTTCTCGCCGGGCGATACGGAACGCTACCGGGCTCTCATGGACAGTCTTTATGAAAGTGACTGGTTCATGGTCGCTGCTGATTTCGATGCTTATGCTTCCATGCAGCGGGCCGTGGATGAAGTATGGCTCAACAGCGCGGACTGGAACGCAAGGGCGATCCGCAACGTCGCGCGCGTCGGCTGGTTCTCGTCCGATCGGACAATTCGCGAATACGCGAAAGACATCTGGAACGTGCCTGCGTGATGTGATTGCATGGCAGGACGGCGACGTTTTTCGTACCCAGA
>QGUU01000088.1 GCA_003242525.1 Pseudomonadota bacterium
CCGCACACCGGATGTAAAGTCTTCTTTCCCAAAGGGGGAAGGGCGGCGGGCTTGCCCTTTCCCTCCGTACGGTTGAACAGTTGGGCCGGCTCTGGCCGCGCCCGAAGCAGGGCAGGGCGGCGAGCGAACCGCGCATCCGGTAGCTGCGCTTCGCCTCATCGGCCAAGCCGGGCGCTTTCAACGGCTATTGCGAGCAGGGCCTGGCGCGCTAAGGCGACCTGAAGCTCCGGACGGCGTCGCGTCTGCACCACGGCGCCCTGCAGCCGCTCCAGCGCGCGCTCCAGTGCAGCCAACTGCCATCTGCTCAAGGCTCTTTCAACCAGCCTGCGCCTTGCGAAGAACACGGGCGGCTTCTGCGCGGCAACGACGGAAGCGGCGTTCCGCCCTTCGGCCTCCATGGCGCCGCGCATGGCATGAAGCGCCTGGAATTGCCGCATCGCCGCAGCCAGCGCCAAAAAAGCCTGGCCCCCAGCCTGGCACTGGCGCGTGAAGGCGGTGTCGAAATCGTCGATCCTTCCCTCCAGAACCGCATCCACCGCATCGTCGAAGGACTGACCGGAGACATCCCCAGTCAGCGCAAGCACATCGTCCAGCCCGACCTCGCGGCGCCCATGCGCATAGAGAAGCAGCTTCTCTATCTCGCCTACCGAAGCGAGTCGGTCTCCGCCAAGATTGCGGCGCAGTGCCTGTCGGGCGTCAAGCGACATGGTCATGCCGGCCCGGGCAAGCTCGCGATCGATCAGCGCGTCCAGATCGCGGCCGTCATCGGCGTAGCAGGGCAGCGCCATTGCATTGGCCGCGCCCTCGACCACGGTGCGCAGGGGCGCGCCTTTTTTCAGGTCGCCGGCCTCCACGAGCACGATCACGTCGCGCGGCGGCTCGGCAAGCAAAATCTTTACGTCATCCGCAAAACCCTTGTGCGGACCCGCATTGCGCAGCCACAGGAGTCGCCGGTCGGAAAACATCGGCACGGTGCGGGCCTCGTCCAGAAGGCGGCCATTGTCTCGTTCGGCCTCGCCGGCGTCGAGCTTCACCACCGAAAATGGATCGTCGAGCGGCAGGCCCGTGCGCGCCGCGAAAGCCTGCGCCCGCTCCGAGACCAGGCCCCGGTCGGGGCCGTAGATGAGGACGAGGAAGAAGCGCGGGTCCGGTCGCTCCAGCCAGCCATCGACTTCATATGCTTTCTTCTGCGCCATATATTGTGCTGTAGCACAGACTTCGCCCAAGTCGAGCGGGCGGCAGGGCCCGGAGGCTTCCCAAATTCGCTTCGGCAGGTTCCTGTCCCAATTCCGGGCCGTGGCGAAGGGTTCTTGCCGAGGCGCAAGCGGGAAAGACGGGATATTGCGTGCGTTTCCTGCCAAACTGCGGTGCCAGGATTACCGGCGCCGCCCGAGCAGGCCCCTAGCGGCCTCGGGACCGCGCCGTGGTTGCCGCGAGGGAGGAGGATGGTGATGACCGAAGCCCTGCGTTTCCACGTACCGGAACCGGAAGTGCGTCCAGGCGGAACGCCGGATTTCTCCAATGTGCCCATCCCGAAGGCTGGTTCGGTTCCGCGGCCGCCGATAGATGTCGATCCGAGTGAGATAAGGGATCTCGCTTTTTCCATCATCCGGGTGCTGAACCGTGCCGGGGAAGCCATAGGGCCATGGTCGGGCCTGCTTCCAGATGAGGAACTGCTGGAAGGCCTGCGCCACATGATGACGCTTCGCGCGTTCGACGCGCGCATGCAGATGGCGCAGCGGCAGGGCAAGACGTCCTTCTATATGCAGCATCTGGGCGAGGAAGCGGTAAGCTGCGCCTTTCGCAAGGCGCTGGAGCCGGGGGACATGAATTTCCCGACCTACCGTCAGGCCGGCCTGCTCATAGCAGGTGGCTATCCCATGGTCGCGATGATGAACCAGATCTACTCCAACGAGGCGGACCCGCTGCGCGGGCGCCAGTTGCCGATCATGTATTCGTCCAAGGCTCACGGCTTCTTCTCGATCTCAGGCAATCTCGCCACCCAATATGTCCAGGCCGTCGGCTGGGCCATGGCCTCGGCCATCAGCGGCGACACGCGCATCGCTGCCGGCTGGATCGGGGACGGCTCGACTGCGGAGAGCGACTTCCACTCCGCCCTTGTCTTTGCATCAACATACAAGGCGCCAGTCATCCTGAATGTCGTCAACAATCAGTGGGCGATTTCGACCTTCCAGGGCATCGCCCGCGGCGGGGCAGGCACTTTTGCGGCGCGGGGACTGGGTTTCGGCATTCCGGCGTTGCGGGTCGATGGAAACGACTATCTTGCGGTGCACGCGGTGGCCAGATGGGCAGCAGAGCGGGCGCGCAGGAATCTCGGACCCACATTGATCGAGCATGTGACCTATCGCGCCGGCGCCCACTCGACGTCGGACGATCCTTCCGCCTATCGGCCAAAGGAGGAGTCTGCCGCCTGGCCGCTCGGTGATCCGATCATTCGACTGAAGAATCACCTGATCCGGCGCGGGGTCTGGTCGGAGGAGCGGCATGCGCAGGCCGAGGCGGAGATTCTGGATAGCGTGATCGCAGCCCAGCGCGAGGCGGAGAAACACGGCACGCTGCACTCCGGCAACAAGCCTTCGGTGCGCGACATGTTTGAAGGTGTCTATGCCGAGATGCCGCCTCATCTCAGGCGACAGCGCCAGAAAGCGGGGGTCTGACGCCATGCCGCGCAAAACGATGATCGAGGCGATCCGGGATGCCATGGATGTGGCCATGGAGCGCGACGAAAAGGTGGTCGTGTTCGGGGAAGATGTCGGCTTTTTCGGCGGGGTCTTTCGCTGCACCCAGGGCCTGCAGCAGAAATACGGCAAGAACCGCTGCTTTGACACGCCGATCAGCGAGTCGGGCATCGTCGGCACTGCCATCGGCATGGCTGCCTATGGCCTGAGACCCTGCGTGGAGATCCAGTTCGCCGACTACATGTATCCCGCCTACGATCAGCTTACGCAGGAGGCGGCGCGCATCCGCTACCGCTCCAACGGCGACTTCACCTGTCCGATCGTGGTGCGCATGCCCACGGGCGGTGGGATTTTCGGCGGCCAGACCCACAGCCAGAGCCCGGAAGCGCTGTTCACCCACGTCTCGGGGTTAAAGACGGTCGTGCCCTCCAATCCATATGATGCCAAGGGCCTGCTGATCGCGGCCATAGAAGACCCCGATCCCGTGATATTCCTGGAGCCCAAGCGGCTCTATAACGGGCCCTTTGACGGCCACTACGAGCGACCGGTCACGTCATGGTCGAAGCATGAACTGGGCGAGGTTCCAGACGGTCATTATATCGTTCCGCTCGGTCAGGCTATCCTGCGGCGGACAGGCGCGGCCATAACCGTGCTGGCTTACGGCACAATGGTGCATGTCGCCCTGGCGGCCGCAGAGGAAATGGGAATCGATGCCGAAGTGATCGATCTGAGGACCCTGCTGCCGCTTGATCTCGATGCAATCGTTACGTCGGTGAAAAAGACCGGCCGCTGCGTGGTCGTGCATGAGGCGACCCTTACCTCGGGCTTCGGTGCGGAGCTTGCAGCGCTGGTGCAGGAGCATTGCTTCTACCATCTCGAAGCGCCGGTCGCGCGCGTCACGGGATGGGACACGCCCTATCCGCACGCACAGGAATGGGACTATTTTCCGGGTCCGGCGCGTGTTGGGCGGGCGCTGGTCGAAACCATGGAGGCCTGAACCATGGGCGAGCATGTCATCAAGCTTCCTGATGTGGGCGAAGGGGTTGCCGAGGCAGAGCTGGTCGAATGGCACGTCAAGGTCGGCGACCTGGTGCGCGAGGACCAGATGCTGGCCGCCGTCATGACGGACAAGGCTACGGTCGAGATCCCCTCGCCCGCGGATGGGCAGGTGTTGTGGCTCGGCGCGGAGGTCGGCGACACGGTGGCGATCGGGTCGCCCTTGGTCCGGCTCAGGGTGGCAGGCGAGGGGAATGTTTCCACGTCAGCTGCAGTTGCTGAGCCGAAGGACGAGGACGAATCAACGGAACCAGGCGCCACCGCCGAGGCAGGCGGCAAGCAGTCTCAAGATGCAGCCGCGCAGCCGTCGGCACCCATTTCTCCAAAAAATGTGGCCGAACCGGAACGTTCCGGAAATCCGCAGACCATGGCCAAAGGCGTTGCAACGTACGGGGGAGTGGCCGTCAGCCGACATTTTCCCGCCGGGGTGCCGCGCCCTGCAGGTGAGAAGCCGCTGGCATCACCGGCGGTAAGGTTGCGGGCCAGGGAGGCCGGCATCGACCTGCGCCGCGTTCCGGGCAGCGGTCCTGCCGGCCGAATCACGCATGAGGACCTCGACGCGTTTCTCACGCAGGATGCACGACCCGACTCCGCGCCAAGGGCCTATGGGCTGGCTCGCAACGAGACCGTGGAGGAGATAAAGGTCGTCGGGCTGCGCCGAAAGATTGCAGAGAAGATGCGGGTCGCAAAGTCCCGCATTCCGCACATCACCTATGTCGAGGAGGTGGACGTCACGGCACTGGAGGAGCTGCGAGCCGCGCTCAACGACAAGAAAAAGCCCGGCAGGCCGAAGCTGACGCTGCTGCCTTTCCTGATACGCGCCATGGTGAGGGCGATCGCCGAACAGCCGAAGATCAACGCTCTTTTCGACGACGAGGCGGGAATCATCCACCAGCACGGCGGCGTGCATGTCGGAATTGCCGCCCAGACGCCGAACGGGTTGGTGGTGCCCGTGGTCCGGCATGCCGAAGCCCGGGACATCTGGGACTGCGCGGCGGAGGTGAGCCGGCTGGCGGAGGCGGCCCGTGCCGGGCTGGCCACGCGCGAGGAGCTTTCCGGCTCTACCATCACCATCACCTCGCTTGGGGCGATGGGCGGCATCGTCACCACTCCCGTGATCAACCACCCTGAAGTCGCCATCATCGGCGTCAACCGGATGGCGGTGCGGCCGGTCTGGGATGGAACGCAGTTCATCCCGCGCAAGATGATGAACCTGTCCTCCTCGTTCGATCACCGTGTCATCGACGGATGGGACGCCGCCGCCTTCATCCAGCGCATCAAGGCGCTGCTCGAAACACCGGCGCTGATCTTCGTGGAGGAATAGCGGAGCATGACGCCATAGGCCAGCGGGCCATGTCGGCGGCATTGGGAATGGCCAATTCACCGTGAGAGCCTGAGCGATGAAAGAAATCTCCTGCAAGCTGCTCGTCATCGGCGCCGGCCCCGGCGGATATGTCTGCGCTATCAGGGCGGGCCAGCTTGGCCTGGACACCGTTATCGTGGAAGCGGGAAGGCCGGGCGGAACCTGCCTCAATGTCGGCTGCATTCCCTCCAAGGCGCTGATCCACGCCGCAGAGGAGTTTGAAAAGGCCTCCCATGCCGCCTCCGGCAAGAGCCCGCTCGGCATCACCGCCAGCGCCCCTTCGATCGACCTCAGCCATACAATCGCATGGAAGGACGGCATTGTCGGCCGGCTTAGCGGCGGCGTGGCCGCGCTGCTCAAGAAGGCCAAGGTCAAACATGTCCATGGTTGGGCCACGTTCCGGGACGGCAAGACCGTTTCCGTGGAAACCGAAACCGGGCAGCAGGTCATCCGGGCCGAGACGGTCGTCATCGCAACCGGGTCGGTGCCAGTGGAGCTGCCGTTCCTGCCCTTCGGGGGTGCGGTGATTTCCTCTACCGAGGCATTGTCTCTCGCCGAAGTGCCGGAAAGGCTTGCCGTGGTGGGCGGCGGCTATATCGGGCTGGAACTTGGTACTGCCTTCGCCAAGCTGGGCTCTCGGGTCACGGTGGTGGAGGCGCTGCCACGCATCCTGGCGCAATATGATGCCGAGCTGACGCGGCCGGTGACCAGGCGTCTTGCGGCGCTGGGCGTGGAAGTGTTGACCGGAGCGAAGGCGAAGGGTTTCTCTGCGGAGGAGCAGGCCCTGGTCGTACAGACCACGGATGGCGAGGAGAGGAAAATCGAGGCAGATCGGGTCCTTGTGACGGTTGGCCGCCAGCCGCTTACGGAAGGATGGGGGCTCAAGGAGATCGACCTCGATATGGATGGAAAATTCATCCGCATAGACGATCGATGCCGCACTTCCATGCGCGGGGTCTACGCCATCGGGGATGTGACCGGCGAGCCCATGCTGGCGCACCGTGCCATGGCGCAGGGTGAGATGGTGGCGGAGTTGGTCGCCGGCCACAATCGGAGCTGGGACAAGCGCGCCATTCCCGCCGTCTGCTTTACAGATCCGGAGGTCGTTTCGGTGGGCCTGTCACCAGAGGAGGCGAAAGCGGGCAATGTCCAGGTCAAAACCGGCCTTTTCCCCTTCGCTGCGAATGGCCGCGCCATGACGTTGCAAGGCGAGGAGGGCTTTGTGCGCATCGTCGCGCGGGCGGACAACCATCTCGTCCTCGGCATACAGGCGGTCGGCCGCGGCGTGTCGGAACTGTCGGCTTCATTCGCCCTGGCAATCGAGATGGGCGCGCGCCTCGAGGACGTGGCCGGCACCATCCATGCACATCCGACGCTCAGCGAGGCATTTGCGGAAGCAGCGCTGAAGACGCTCGGCCAGGCGCTCCATATATGACAGAAGGCCCGCCCCGATACGGAGCGAGCCTTCCCCTCCCCCTCAGCATGTGCAGATCAGGTCAATCAACTGGCCAGCCGATATTCCTGCTCGGGCTGCGCATAGGCGCGGCCGAAGCGGTTGGCGAGGAAAGCCTCCAGCGCAATATCCTCCTGGCGGATGAAGCCCCTCGCGGGTAGGGCGCCGTCGGCCAGCATGTCCAGAACGGCGCAGATGCCGGAAGCCGTGGTTACCTGGATTGCGCTGCGCACGGTAGCGCCAACGCGCCGGCTATAGATCTTGTTGGCATAGGTTTCCTGCATCAGCCGGCCATTCCGGCAACCGGAAACGGTCACGAAGACGATGACAACGTCCTGCAGCGTCGTCGGCAGTGCGCTTTCGAAAATATCCTTCAGCACATGGCGGCGATGACGCAGGCCGAGATCGTTCAGCAACGCCTTCATGATGGCGGCGTGGCCGGGATAGCGGATGGTGCGGTAGTTCAGCGTGCGAACCTTGCCTTTCAGCGTCTCGGCCAGCGTGCCGAGCCCGCCGGAAGTATTGAACGCCTCGTAGGTGACACCATCGAGCGAAAATTCCTCGCGTTCCTCCAGCGGCGGAACCTCGACCAGCTCGCCCTCCACGATTGCCTCGCAGGGCTCGCAATATTCGTTGATGACGCCGTCCGTGCTCCAGGTCAGGTTGTAGTTCAGCGCGTTGGAAGGGTATTGGGGCAGTGCGCCGACGCGCATGCGCACGCTTTCCAGCGTGTCAAAGCGCTTTGCAAGATCTGCGGCCACGATGGATATGAAACCGGGCGCAAGCCCGCATTGCGGAATGAAGGCGGTCCGGGCTTCCCGGGCAAGTTCCTTGACCCGACGGGTCGATGCGACGTCCTCGGTCAGATCCATATAGTGAACGCCTGCCGCAGCCGCGGCTTCAGCGATCCGGGTGGTGAGGTGGAAGGGAGCCGCACTCAGGACAGCGAACTTGCCGGCCAGCACCTGCTCCAGCGCTCCGGGTGCCTCGATGTCGATCTCGCGCCGCTCGACGGAATCGGGGACTTCGAGCGCGCCCAGCTGGGTGGCAGAGCGATCAACCACCGTGACCTTGTAGTCGCCCGTACCGGACAGCATGTCGGCGATGGTCGAACCGATCTTTCCTGCGCCGACGACAACGACGTCCTTCATAAACAGTCTCCCTCGAGCTTTTATCGGATGGCGCAATCGCCAACCTGTCACATCGCATGATTGTCGCATCTTGCCTGACGAAAGGAAGCATGCAATTCGTCAGTATGACGCTATCCAGGTGACGAAATGACGACGAAGAATGCTGAAATGCCGACAGATGCCGATCAGGCACTGATTGCATTGCTGCGTGAAAACGCGCGGGCTTCCACCGCCGAACTGGCACGGCGGCTTGGCGTTTCCCGCACGACCGTGCAGAGCCGTATCGAGCGACTGGAGGCGCGGGGAGTCATTACAGGCTATGGCGTGCGCCTCTCGCCGGGCTACGAACAGGGGCTGGTCAAGGCCCATGTGTTGCTTACGGTCGCGCCGAAACAGGCGGACGCCGTTGTGCGTGCGCTCAGAGCGCTGAGCCAGGTGCGCACGGCGCATTCCGTCAGTGGAAGCTTCGACATGATCGTGGTCGTTGAGTCGCCCTCGATCAGCGACCTCGACTCGTTGCTGGACCGGATCGGGGAACTGGACGGCGTCGAACGAACCCTGTCCTCGATCATCCTTTCCACCCGGATCGACAGATAGGCAGAATCGACGGGTGTCTGGCGGCCAGCCTTGGGCGGCGGGCCGGCTGCCCTTGCCAGGCGCCGTCAGTGCCGGAA
>QGUU01000089.1 GCA_003242525.1 Pseudomonadota bacterium
GCCGCCATGGACCAGCACGGCCGGCAAGAGAAGGACATTAAGTGCGGCGTAGGGCACCAACAGCCATTTGACGCTTCGTGCGTGAAAGGTCGCCACGAATCCCAGTACGATGTGGAAGGATGGAAAGGCAATCAGGCCCCTGAATTCGTCCGGGCTCAGATGGGAAGTGCCGTTATGGATCAGATCGATTATGGCTGCGCCATAGGGAGGATCGACGATTGGGCGGACGGCTTCCAGCAGGGCCGGCGGCACTTCTTGGAACGCCTTGGCGCCGGCGCTTGGAAACAGGCCCCAGAACAGGACAGCGCCCGTTGCCGCGATTACAACGGTTGTCAGCAGTGAATGCAGGTCGCGGATACGCCCTGTAAGACCCAGCACGATCACGAGAATGGCTATCTGCGGCAATGTCGCCAGATAGGTGAGCCGCAGGACTTCGTTCCAGAGAGGATATTCCGCCGCCCAGGCGATGATGGAGGGCCAGTCATAGCCGAGCACTGCATCGGCTCTTATCAACCATTCGTCAATTACAGGTCGCCCGTTCGGCACGAGCATATGGTTGAACAAGGACATGGCGGCCGAGAAAAGAATGAACAATCCCGTGCACAGGCAGGTCGTCCCTATGGAGTCGCTGCGGCCACTGCGGCGGTACGCGAACCCGACCGCCAGGAGCATTCCGGCCAGAAGGACGATCTTGCCATAGCCAATCGGATCGAGCCGGGCGCCGCGCAGGAACACCAGTGCGAGATCCAGCGCGACGGTGGCCAGCGTGATCCTGAGCGCGAAAAGTTCCGGGGCGTTCAAAAGACGTTTGGTGACCATCCGGAGACTTTCCGGCACAAGACTGAATATTTGCTAACCAGGGCTGGCCAGCCCGCTTCCAGAAGTCTCGAAGGGCGCATCTCTAGAAGCGTGACGCCATCACAAGACGTAAATCCGGGATGCCGTTGCCGTTAGTGAATGGAAATCACGCCGTTGACCGCCCGCCACTCCGAAGGCCCTATGAGACGGTGGTGAGCCACACGCACGGAATGCAGCGGCCCGTCCAGTTCTCGCTCCCAGAAATCCAGGAAATTCTTCAGTTCAGGAAAGTGCGGAGCAAGATCATATTCCTGCCAGATGTAGAGCTGAAGCAGGCCCGGATGGTCGGGAAGGTGGTAATGTATCTCTGCAGTGGTCAGGCCATAGCCCGCCATCTGCAAGCTGAACTCCCGGCTTACCGAGGTGGCCATTTCTCTTCTCCTCCTCGCCTGCTGCCTCACATGTGAAGGGCCTTTTCGGCATGGCTGATTTGCCCGGATGGCGACAAAGGCGGGTCCCGGTCCTCCTGGAGCAAGGGAAGGGGTGATCGGCGAGTATCTTCTTGGTTCATCCTGTCCTCCGTTTCCAGAACTCCCTGCAACGCGAGGCAATGGGCGGAGGCGCCGCCCATTGCCGTTTTATCTTGTTGCAGTGGGCCGAAAATGCAAGCCGTCATGCGCGCTTCCAGATAAATTTATTGTTTGTTTTCATGGCACTAGCACTCGCAGACTGCGAGTGCTAAAAAATTTCCTGCACCCTCTTGAAACCCGCGTGCGGCGAAACTAGCTCGACATGCGCGCGATGCCGAAGACGGGTCGCGCCAGCTTCGTTCCCGGCTCACGGGTCGGGGCGGAGGAACCTCTCGCAATCTGTTTGTCCTGAAGGAGAACGATATGACGTTCCGTCCATTGCACGACCGTATCCTGGTCCGCCGTATCGAGGCCGAGGAGAAGACGGCCGGCGGCATCATCATCCCCGACACCGCCAAGGAAAAGCCTATGGAAGGTGAGGTGATCGCCGTTGGTCCGGGTGCGCGCGACGAGAGCGGCAAGCTCGTTGAACTGGATGTCAAGGTCGGCGATCGCATCCTGTTCGGCAAGTGGTCCGGCACGGAGATCAAGCTCAATGGCGAGGACCTTCTCATCATGAAGGAAAGCGACGTCATGGGCGTCATCGAGAATGCCTCGTCGGCCAAGAAGGCCGCGTAAGGGCTTCTCGTCCAACAACCAGTCAACGAAAGCTGCCTATTGAAGGAGTGATCCAATGGCTGCCAAGGAAGTCAGATTTCATTCCGACGCCCGCGAGCGCATGCTGCGCGGTGTCGACATTCTCGCCAATGCGGTGAAGGTGACGCTGGGCCCGAAGGGCCGCAATGTCGTCATCGACAAGTCGTTCGGCGCGCCTCGCATCACCAAGGACGGCGTCACCGTCGCCAAGGAGATCGAACTGGAGGACAAGTTCGAGAACATGGGCGCGCAGCTGGTGCGCGAGGTTGCGTCCAAGACCAATGACCTTGCCGGCGACGGCACCACGACCGCGACCGTTCTCGCCCAGGCCATTGTTCAGGAAGGCGCCAAGGCCGTTGCCGCCGGCATGAACCCGATGGACCTGAAGCGTGGCATCGATCAGGCCGTTGCCGAGGTGGTCACCGCGCTCGGCAAGGCTGCCAAGAAGATCAAGACCTCCGAGGAAGTCGCCCAGGTTGGCACCATTTCGGCCAACGGCGACGAGTCGGTCGGCGCGATGATCGCCGAGGCCATGCAGAAGGTTGGCAATGAGGGCGTCATCACGGTCGAGGAAGCCAAGACCGCCGAGACCGAGCTCGAGGTCGTCGAGGGCATGCAGTTCGACCGGGGCTATCTCTCGCCCTATTTCATCACCAATCCCGACAAGATGATTGCCGAACTCGAGGACGCATACATCCTGCTCCACGAGAAGAAGCTCTCCAACCTGCAGGCCATGCTTCCCGTGCTGGAAGCCGTTGTCCAGTCCGGCAAGCCGCTGCTCATCATTGCCGAGGATGTCGAGGGTGAGGCGCTTGCCACGCTCGTCGTCAACAAGCTGCGTGGCGGCCTGAAGATCGCCGCCGTCAAGGCTCCGGGCTTTGGTGACCGCCGCAAGGCCATGCTCGAGGATATCGCCATCCTCACCGGTGGTCAGGTGATCTCGGAAGACCTCGGCATCAAGCTTGAGAACGTCACGCTCAACATGCTGGGCAAGGCCAAGCGCGTCCGCATCGAGAAGGAAAACACCACCATCGTCGACGGCGCCGGCAAGAAGGCCGAGATCCAGGGCCGTGTTGCCCAGATCAAGCAGCAGATCGAGGAAACCACTTCCGACTACGACCGCGAGAAGCTGCAGGAGCGCCTCGCCAAGCTGGCCGGCGGCGTGGCCGTCATCCGCGTTGGCGGTGCGACCGAGGTCGAGGTCAAGGAGAAGAAGGACCGTATCGACGACGCGCTTAACGCCACCCGCGCCGCGGTTGAGGAAGGCATCGTTCCCGGTGGCGGCGTTGCGCTGCTGCGCGCTTCCGCGGCCATCAAGGCTACCGGTGCCAATGCCGACCAGGCCGCCGGCATCAACATCGTTCGTCGTGCCCTGCAGGCTCCGGCCCGTCAGATCGCCACGAATGCTGGTGCCGAAGCGTCGATCGTCGTGGGCAAGATCCTCGACAACAAGGGCGCGAACTTCGGCTACAACGCGCAGACCGACGAGTATGGCGACCTGATCCAGCTCGGCATCGTCGATCCGGTCAAGGTCGTGCGCACCGCGCTTCAGGACGCCGCTTCGGTTGCCGGCCTGCTGGTGACCACCGAGGCCATGATCGCCGAGGCGCCGAAGAAGGACACGCCGGCTCCGGCCATGCCCGGCGGCATGGGCGGAATGGGTGGCATGGACTTCTGATCGGTCCTGCCGAAACAAAACAGAAAGGGCGGCGCTTTCGCCGCCCTTTCCTTTTGCCGTGTTGCTCCAATGGAAGCGAAATGGCTATGGCGCTGAAGACGTGAAGTCAGCCGAAAAGCGCAGTTCACGCAGCGGCCTTATCCTGGCGGTCGTTTCGGCATAGGTCGGATGTGCCTTGTAGGCAGCAAGAGCCGCCTCATCCTCGAATTCCGCGTAGACCACCACATCGATCTCGTCCGACAGCGGGTCGACCTTGTCGTTCAGCGCCACTTCGAAGAATCGCGAATGCGGTATGGAGCCCAGTTCCATCAACCCGGTGCGTACACGCTCCACATCCTTCCGGTCCCGAACGCTGAAGAAAACGATGTGCCGGATCATTCCGTCTCCTTATCCACGGCCGCGCGTTTGTGATCACCAAGACTGGGCGCGGTTTTGGTGCCGGCAGCGTGGAATCGTCAACCGGCAGTTTGTCGCGGAATGATCGTGTTGAAGCCCTGTCAGCCGGTCACGAACCTGACCATTTGGCCGATCAGCCTGACCCCGTCATCGATATAGCGGGCCTGATTGTAGATCAGGTCCCAGGCGAGGAAGAATGCAATGGCCGCAATGATAATCACGTAACGCATAGGTTGAGTGTAACATGTTTCGGGCAACGCGCATATGTCGGAGAGGGCCCGGTCTCACAGATGCGACGGAAATGCTGGCATGGTGTCGCCTCGCGACAAACCCGAGGATGCAGGCAGGCGTAGGGTTGCCTTGGAACAGCCGGCGAAAGGACCAGGTCATGGCAGGCACCGACGACGACGAACCCGCGGAGTATGCTTCCCCACCCTGTTTCATGCACGAGATCGAGCCGGCTTTCTATGCCCCGCCGAGAGACTGGGCGGATGTCCGGAAATGGCGCAAGGCCGAACGCGAGAGACTGATCCACGCCCGGCTGGCGGTCTCGGCAGATGCACGCGCCACTATGTCAGCACGCATCGCCGAAGGACTCGACGCCGTCGTGGGCGACGTTGCGGGCAAGGTGATCAGTCTATACTGGCCTTTCCGCGGCGAACCGGACCTGCGCCCCTGGATGGAAAAGGTCAACGCACGTGGCGGCCAAACTGCCTTGCCGTTGGTCGTTGAAAAGGGAAAGCCCCTCATCTTTCGAGCATGGAAGCACGGGGACCCGCTCGAAAAGGGCGTATGGAATATCCCGATCCCGGCCACAGGCGCGCCCGTCTTGCCGGACATCGTGATTTCGCCCGTCGTGGGCGTCGATACGAACCGCTATCGGCTGGGTTATGGCGGCGGCTTCTATGACCGCACGCTCGCGGCAATGCCACGCAAGCCGCTTGTCATTGGCGTAGGCTACGAGTTGCAGCGGATTCCCACCATCTATGCGCAAGCCCACGATATTCCCATGGATGTCGTGGTTACCGAAGCCCGCTGAAGCTCACGCTCACCTGGCGGCGAAACAAGACGGACGCCCGGTCATTGCGTACCGAACAGTCCTTCGAAAAAGAACGGGGACACGCGCTTGGGAGGAGGATCGGTCGGCGGCGGCAATGGCGCACGCTGCACCTCCGGCTGGGGCTGCGCTGCCTTGCGCTCCGCCTCTCGACGTGCCCTCTCCTCCTCGGCAAGGCGCATTGCTTCCTCGGCTCTGGCTCTTTCCGCCGCTTCCCTTTCAGCCGCCGCCCTGGCCTTCGCCTCCGCTTCGGCCTTTTCCGCCGCCCGCCTTTCCGCTTCCGCCCTCGCCTTGGCGGCGAGCTCTGCCGCCACCCGCGCACGTTCGCGCGCCTCCTCCTCGGCCTTCACACGCATTTCTTCCAGCACCCGGCGCTCTTCGGCCCGCTTGCGCTCTTCCTGGAGGGAAGTGTAGTAGCGGACTTCACGCCTTAGTCGTTGCTTTTCGAGCAGCACCGCCTGCATGGCCTCGACGCGTCTCTGTTCCTTCTCAAGCGCGCGTTGCGTGAGGAACTGCGCAAGGGGGTCCGTATCCAGAACAGGCTGCACGGCTCCAATCGGCCCTTCCAGCGTAAAGTTGATGGCCGGCTCGGAGCCGGCAAGTTCCTCTTCGCCAGGGCGGTAGGCGATGCGGCCTGCGCCCGAGACCGTACCTGCGGCAAGGTCCACGGCAAGATCGGCCGACACTGTGGCGGAAGGGTTTTGCAGGATAAGCGGCGGTACCCGCACCGCACCGCCGGCGATTGTGAAAGCGACATCCGTGTCGGCGGCGGAAAATTTTCCTTTGGCAACGAGGCCGGGAGCGAAAGCTGCCGTCTGTTCCGCGTCAACGTCGCGCCCTATCCCGTCAGCCTGCGCGATGATTTCCGGAAGCGCTTCGGGATCAAGGTTGGCGATGGAAAGATCCTTCAACGCCACGGTGCCTGAGCCAGACAGTGCCGATATCATCGCATCCACGGACTTGCCGCTGGAGGAAAGGGTGGTGGAAATGCTCGCCGTTCCGGCCATGCCCGATTCCGGCAGCACGGCAGCAATGTCGGCACCGGCTAGTGCGAACTGTCCGCTCAGTAGACCTGTCCCTTCGTTGTTCTTCAACTCGAACAGGCCGGTTAGATCTCCGCCGAACATTTTGGCCCTGAGTTCGGAGATCTGCAGGCCCTGCGGGTTCAACGAAAGCCGCAGCGTCGCGTCATAGGCTGTCGCCATGGCGGCGGTCAGGGACCCTGCAGCGAGGTCGAACTCGGCGGAAAAAGGCGCGACGGATTTTTCCGAAAAGGCGGCCTTCGGCCATCCCTTGCCGTTGCCGGCAAAGGCGCCGTCGCCATAGATCATTGCGGCGAACTTGCCGAGATCGAGTTCGTCCAGCGCCAGGGAACCGGAAAGGTGCGGCTGTCCTTCTCGCATGCTGGCGTTGAGATCGCCCGAAACCGCCGCTTCATTGACCGTTCCCTCTAGCCCTGACAGAACCAGAAGGGTGTTGCCGTAATCGGCCTCTGCCTGGATCGACACGGTGGTCCCCATGCCCATTCCGGGGATCGCCACGCCGGCCGTCATCAGCCACGGCTCGATGTCTGCCGCTTCCAGGCTGGCCTTCCCTTCAGCCGACAGTCCTTGCGGTGTGCCGGTTACAGTGCCATCGAAGCGGGCATTCAGCCCCTCGCCATCAATAGCGAAACTGGTGGCGAGGCCGCCCGACAATGTCCCCTTTGCCGACAATTCCGTCGTCGCTTCGCCGACCAGTCCCAATGGAAGCGCCGGCAGCCCGTAGAGCGCCATCAGGGCGGTTGCATCCTGGTTGCGGGCCATGAACGAAAGCGACAGTCGCGCATCCGCGGCATGTTGCAGGCTCCCCTGCCCGGAAAGCGACGCCGAGAAGGCCGAGCCGCCGGCATTTCCCTGCGCCGAGACGGCTACGCCGGTCGTGCCGTCATCATTCTCCGCTGCGCTGGCAATGATGTCGATACGCGCGTCCTGCAGTAGCTGAGGATAGGCACCTGTGCGCGCAGCGAGTTCCCTGAGAACGACATTGTCCGGAAAGAGAGTGGCGGTGCTTTCGACCAGCGGCGCGAGATCGACCGCGACCAGCGAAGCGTCGATGTTTCCTGTCGGGCTGTCGGGAAAATTCCTTATGCTCCCGGTAGCGCTGATTTCGGCGCCGGACAGTCCACCAATTGCAAGCCGGTCGATCTCAAGCACCCCGCTCCGGAGCCTCATTGCCGTGTCGATCCTGTCCGCCATCAGTCCGGCAACGGTCACCGGCCCTGCCTTGACCTGAAAGTCGACATCGCGATCCGCAAAGCGGTTGGCGCCCTTGTCGGAAACGAACAGGGACGCAAAGGCCATCATTCCCTCAGCGTCAAGCTCGCCGCCCTCGAGCCGCATTTCCACCGAAGGCCTTGCATTGTCCGGCGTCGCCGCGTCGATGCGACCATGAAATCTCGCTTTCCCCAGAATGAGTTCCAGATCGGACAATGTCTGGCGCTTGTCCGTCAGCTCGACCCTGGCGCTGAAGCCGGCGGCGGGCAGTCGCCGAACTGCCTCATCAACATCGTTGGAGAGCCAGGCCGCAAATCCGGAAGGTTGCGCGATCGCCAGCAGCAGCGAGCCCGAAAAGCCGAATTCGTCTCCAAGCCTTACCAGGCCATCCGCTTCCAGCGTGGTGCGTCCGGGCAGGACGGCCGAGAGCGATCTGACGCTCCAGCCGTCGGAAACAGGTTCGGCGGAAAGTTTCACGTCGCGAATGGTCGTGTCCCCTGCCACCACGGCCGGGAGATTGACCTCGACCGAGCCGGGAATGGTTGGCCTGGGCAGACTGCGTAGCGCCGCCTCCAGGGCCGCCACACGTTGTGAGAGAGTGAGGGCAGAGACTCCGTCCTGGCCCACGGCCTGATCAAATTGCACCTGGGCGCCTGTGGCCTTGATCGTGAAACGCGGCTGCTTGCCGAGATCGATCAACGCCATGCCGTCGGCAGTATAGGGGGCATCCAGCGGCCCCGTTTCGAAACGGAACTGCTCGACTGCGAGCTTGCGATGATCCAGGCTGAAATCGCCGTCCAACCGGAAGCCTGGCCCTGATTCCGCGACGCCCGTCCTGACTGTCGCGCCGGAACTGGTACCGCGCAATTCGGTCGCCTCCTTCGGGTCGCCCGCGATCCGCAGCCGTCCGGTATAGGAGAAGGCTCCGGTCTCCAGCCCTGCACTGC
>QGUU01000563.1 GCA_003242525.1 Pseudomonadota bacterium
TCTCCGGGCCGAAGGACGCATTCCTGAGCTTGGAGTGGGCGAGCCAAAGATAGTTGACCCGCTCCGTGACATGGTCGGAAAACTCGTTGGAAAGTGCAAAGCCGACACGGAAAGGCTGGCGGTCGTCGCCGATCACATAGATGCCGGCAATTTCCGGTTCCTCGCCCGCGTCGGCCGCGAAGGCGGGCGACATGAGCGGCGCGCCAGGTGCAACGGCCATGAAGCCGTTCCCCTTGTAGAACCACTCCGGCTGCACGCCCTCTTTGCCGGGTGCCGGCTTTCCGCCTTCCAGGCCCATGCGAAACATCTTCATGGAATCGGTAAGCTGCTCCTCCTCCGCATCGAGTTTTTTGTGCATGGTGTCCCGCGTGGCGGCGGACCCAAGATGCGTCAATCCAGTTCCCGTCAGGTGAAGATGCGCCGGATCCGGATGGCTTATCGGCGAAAGCAGCCGCCCGCTTCTGTAAACCGCATCCAGATCGACAACCTCGCCAAAACCCTGCCGCTCGATCAATGCCTTCAGCCCGGTTCCCGTGCGGCAAGCTTCCATCGCCAGCGTATAGACGCCAGGCGCGCCGTTTACGACGCGGGGCTTGCCGCCATTGCGGGCTACCACCCGAATGGTGTTGGCATCGTCGAGTATCTGCGAAATGAGCATTCCGTTACCTCCCTTGTGAGCCGCCGCTCACCGTGCACGAATTCCGGCAGCGATGGAACGACGCCGCCTTCGGCTCCTTCCGCATTCCCGAGGCCGCTGTCTCGGCGTGGCGTCAAATCGTCGAGGATCGACAACCCAGCCGCCAAAGCTGCCCTACGGCTTCGTCTTTAGCGGTCGACGGACAGGTACCGGGTTATGACGTAAGGCTTCCGATCGGTTGGCGGCCTCGAGCTTCGACACGATGGACCGCACGTCCTGGCTGCAACCCAGGGGCGCCACAAGGGTCGCGTCGCCCGTGGCAACCACGGCCATATCCCTCAACCCGATCACGGTCAGGAGCCGGCCTTCGCTGCGCAGGTAGGAGTTGTGACAGTCCACGGCCATGACGTCGCCGACCACAACATTGCCGTTGGCATCGGTCGGCCCAAGACTGACCAGCGAGCGCCAGGAGCCAATATCATCCCAGGAGAAGCGCGCGGGAACCATGACGACATTCTCGGCATGCTCCATTACAGCGTGATCAAAAGATCGGGTGGGCATTACGAGAAAAGCTTCGGCACACAGGTGCAGCCCCCGAAAATCCGCCATTGCTCCTGCCAAGGCGGCACGGGCGCCTTCCAGCAACGCCGGTTCAAACCGGCAGAAGGCTTCGAGAAGCACGCTTGCCCGGGCAAGGAAAATACCGCTGTTCCAAACGAACCGGCCAGACTCGAAGAATGAAGTCGCCATCTCCAGGTCTGGCTTCTCGACGAACTTCAGGACTTGGTGGCCCCCTGCTCGTCCCGGGCCGACCTCGATGTAGCCATAGCCGGTTTCGGGCCGGCTCGGCGTCACGCCGAAGACGACCAGTTGTCCTGCGTGGGCCGCAGCAACACCGTCTTCAATCGTTTGCCAGAACTGGCTGTCGGTGCGGATCTCATGGTCGCTCGGGGCTGCCAGGACGAGCGCGTCGCCGTAGAGCTCCATCGTGTGCACGGCTGCAATGGCAACTGCCGCGGCCGTGCCACGGGCAGCAGGTTCCAGGATCAGCGTGCCGGCGCCGAGACGGGCTGACCGTGCCATCTCGAGCAAATCCGACGCATGACGCTCGGAACCGACGACGAAAAGCGATGTCTGACCGCCCGGGCGCGCCTGAAGGCGCCGCAATGTCAGGGCCAGCATCGGGCCAGCTCCGGATAGGTCGTGGAACTGCTTGGGCCTTTCCGCCCTGGACAACGGCCAAAGCCTCGATCCCGAACCACCGCCGAGCACAAAAATGACGATGCGGTCCGCCACCTTGCCTCCCGAAGCAGAATCGCTCCGGCAGTCATTCCGGGCGAACCGAGACTTCCCACGAGCGGCCTCCCTCAGCGCGCGGAAGCTCCTGGCACCCTTTTATTCCCCATTCGGAACGCAATGGCAATCAGGGCGTGATGCGGGACGTTATTCGCCCTAACAAGAGCAACCGGCACGGCAGCGAGGCAGATTCGGGACCGACGAGCTTGCATCCGGGTTCACATTGGTGGAAACAGGGCAGCGCATCGACGCGCCTGGCTACAGGCGTGAGGAAACGC
>QGUU01000564.1 GCA_003242525.1 Pseudomonadota bacterium
GAGGCAATCGAGGTTCTAGTCCGTTTTGTGGGGTCCGAGAAAGAAATCTCCGCCGAGCGCCAGGCGCTGCGGCAGCAACCGTTCGGCTGTTGTGGCCGCGGAAAAGCGCACACCATACTCCGTCTTCCGCACGATAGGCCCGATCTAGCCCAGGACGCGTTAAGAAAGCGTGGGCGCAAGGCCGCAAAAGCTGCACGACCAGCGCTGCAGCCTGCTGCGGGACGGATGGAAGAAGCGGGCTCGATCAGGCGAAGGCGCCGTGGCAGTGCTTGTATTTCTTGCCGGAGCCACAAGGGCAGGGTTCATTGCGGCCGACCTTGCCCCATGTCGAGGGATTGCTGGGATCCCGCTCATTGGGCGGAACCACCCGGGTCTGCTCCAGCACCGCCGTCATTGCCTGGCCCTCGCCGAAATCGTCCTCGCCGGTGGTGCCGTCTATATGCGAGCCGAACGCGTCGGGAGCCTGGGGCGGCGGGGCATCGGCTGCCTCGCGCACCAGTTCGACGCGCATGAGCTGCGCGGTCACGGCCTGGCGCAGATTGGCGAGCATGGCCTGAAAGAGCTCGAAGGCCTCCTGCTTGTATTCCTGAAGCGGGTCGCGCTGGCCATAGCCGCGGAAACCGACCACGGAACGCAGGTGGTCGAGGTTGACGATGTGGTCGCGCCACAGATGGTCCAGCGTCTGCAGAACGATGGACCGCTCGACATAGTTCATCACGTCTGGGCCAAAGCGTTCGGCGCGATCCTTGGCAGCAGCGTCAGCGGCGGCGGTGATCCGCTCGAGGATGTTGTCCTCGGCGATCCCTTCTTCCTTTGCCCATTCGTCGATCGGCAGGTCGAGATTGAGATATTGCCGGACCGCCTCCTTCAGACCGGCCACGTCCCACTGCTCGGCATAGGCGTTTTCGGGAATGGCCTTGGCAACGATCTCCTCGATCACGTCATGACGCATCTCGGCAACGGTCTCGGAAAGGTTCGTCCCGTCCATCAGTTCGAGCCGCTGCTCGAAAATCACCTTGCGCTGGTCGTTGGCGACGTCGTCATACTTCAACACGTTCTTGCGCATGTCGAAGTTACGCGCCTCGACCTTCTTCTGCGCCTTCTCAAGCGCCTTGTTGATCCAGGGGTGGATGATGGCCTCGCCCTCCTTGAGGCCCAGCTTCTGCAGCATTCCGTCCATGCGCTCGGAACCGAAGATGCGCATGAGGTCGTCCTGCAGCGACAGGAAGAACTTGGAGCGGCCGGGGTCGCCCTGGCGGCCCGAGCGGCCGCGCAACTGATTGTCGATGCGCCGGCTCTCATGCCGTTCGGTTGCCAGCACGTAAAGACCGCCGGCGGCAAGGGCCTTCTCCTTCAGGCGGGCCACCTCGGCACGGATCTTTTCCTCGGCCCTGGTACGTTCGGGCCCCTCGGGCATTCCGGCAAGCTCGGTAGCAATGCGCATCTCGGCGTTGCCGCCCAACTGGATGTCGGTGCCGCGACCGGCCATGTTGGTTGCAATGGTGACGGCGCCGGGCACGCCGGCCTGGGCGACGATGCCCGCTTCCTGCTCGTGATAGCGGGCGTTGAGCACCTGGAAGACCGGCTTCTTGGAACCCGTATCATCGAACAGCACGGAGAAATCGCGTTGCTCGAAGCCGTTTTCCTTCAACAGCTTGGCCAGATATTCCGACTTCTCGATCGACGTGGTGCCGACCAGGATCGGCTGGCCCTTGGCATTGGCCTCCCGTATCTCCTTGATGATGGCGCGGTACTTTTCCTCGACCGTGCGGTAGACCTCGTCGTCCTCGTCTATGCGCTTGACCGGCAGGTTGGTGGGAACCTCGGTGACCTCGAGGCCGTAGATGTTTGCGAACTCCTCCGCCTCGGTCAGTGCCGTTCCGGTCATGCCGGACAGCTTTTTGTACATGCGGAAATAGTTCTGGAAGGTGATGGAAGCCAGCGTCTGGTTCTCGGGCTGTATCTGGACGTGCTCCTTGGCTTCCAGTGCCTGGTGCAGGCCCTCCGAGAAGCGGCGGCCGGGCATCATGCGGCCGGTAAATTCGTCGATGATGACGACCTCGCCATTGCGCACGATATAGTCGCGGTCGCGCTGGAACAGGCGGTGGGCCTTCAGCGCGTTGTTGACGTGGTGGACCATCGCGACGTTCTGCGGGTCGAGCTGTGTCTTTTACACAATTAGACATGTCCGAAAAAAAAAAAGGTG
>QGUU01000565.1 GCA_003242525.1 Pseudomonadota bacterium
AAAAGGGAGATCCCTGTGCCTTTCGAGGAAGTCGCCTAATGGCCCATCGCACGGAAGCGCTGTTCCGCGACGATTCCTATCTGCGCGAAGCCGAGGCGACCGTTCTGGACGTGAACGATCGCGGCGGCATCATTCTGGACCGTACGGTCTTCTATGCGACGTCTGGCGGCCAACCGGGCGATGTCGGTGTGATCGAGCGTTCGGGCGGCGACCGGATCGTCGTCGCGGCAACCGTGACGGGCGAAACCAAGGACGAGATCATCCATGTCCCGGCGTCCGACCAGACCCTTCCAGAGGTAGGAGAGAGTGTCAGGCTTTCCATCGACTGGGAGCGGCGACACCGGCTCATGCGTATGCATACCGCCTGCCATCTGCTCAGCGTGGTGTGCCCGTTCCCGATCACGGGGGCGGCTGTAGCGGAGGATGACTCCCGCGTGGACCTCGACCTGCCGGACACCAGTTTCACGAAGGAGCATGTGACCCGGAAGCTGATGGAACTGGTGGAGGGGGACCACCCGATCTTCATTCGCTGGATCACGGATGACGAACTGGCGGCCAACCCGGGCCTGGTCAAATCCAAGAATGTCCGGCCTCCGAGCGGAACGGGGCGCATCCGGCTGGTGTGCATCGGCGAAGACGCCTCCGTTGACAGCCAGCCCTGCGGAGGCACACATGTTGCTAGGACCGGCGAGGTCGGCGAGATCCATATCGGCAAGATCGAGAAGAAGGGCCGGGAGAACAGGCGCTTCCGCATCCGGTTCGGGCCGCCGCCTGCCTGAAGGCACCGGGCTGCGAACGCGGGAGAACGATATGGCCGACGATAGTCCCTTCACCGTTGACGCCGAATGGCTGGAATCGCGCCTTGGCCAACCGGGCATTACCATCGTCGATGCATCCTGGTATCTGCCGGCGCAGAACCGCGACGCCCGCGCAGAATATCAGGCGGCCCATATCCCCGGCGCAGTGTTCCTGGACCAGGACGCGATTTCCGATCCCGACTCGCCATTGCCGCACACCTTGGCCACGCCACAATATTTCGCCCAGTTTGTCGGCGGGCTGGGCATATCGGCTGATGATACGATCGTGGTCTATGATGGCCCCGGTTTCTTCTCTGCGCCGCGCGCCTGGTGGATGTTCCGCGTCATGGGCGTTTTTCAGGTCTATGTGCTTGACGGCGGTTTTGACGGCTGGAAGGCGGCAGGGCGCCCGGTCACCGCAGAGCCGACGAAGATTGCTCCCTGCGTCTTCCACGTCGATTTCGACGCAGCACGCGTGGCCAATATCGACGACGTGCGCAGGATTCTCGTAACTGGCGAGTCACAGCTGGCCGATGCCCGCCCGCCCGGCCGCTTTGCGGGCATCGAGCCCGAGCCCCGGCCGGGAGTGCGTTCGGGTCATATTCCGGGCGCGCGCAATGTGCCGGCCACAGCCTTGTCGGAAAATGGAGCGCTGCTGCCGAAAGATCGGCTGAGAAAGGTGCTCGAAGACGCCGGCCTGGACCTCTCGAAGCCTGTGGTTACCTCGTGCGGTTCGGGCATCACGGCGGCGGTTATAACGCTTGCCCTGGAAACGCTCGGTCACACTGACAATCGCCTTTATGACGGCTCATGGACCGAGTGGGGCGGGAGAACCGATACGCCCGTGGAAAGCAACAAGGGATGAGCGTGGTGGAGGAAATCCGGCCAGCCCCGGTCGAGGTTACGGTAACCTTCCTGGAGATGGATGCGCCGCCGGCGCACTATCCCTCATTGCCGGTCAATCGGCAGATCGCACTGCTCAGGACGAAGGAGATACCGCTCCATTTCTATCGCTACCTGATGGATCGGGTCGGTCGGAAGTGGGACTGGGTCAATGCCCTTCGGCTCTCGGACGAGGAGCTTGCCGCCGGCATTCACCGCGAGGACCGAGACATACGCGTCCTTTATCTCGACGGCGCGCCAGCTGGTCTGTTCGATATAAGTCCGAACCTGCCGGCGGATGTGGAACTTGCCTATTTCGGCATGATGGAGCACGCGATGGGGCAGGGGATAGGTCGCTGGTTTCTCGGTGCTGCCATCGAAGCCTGCTGGTCGTACAGGCCGCGCAGGGTGACGGTCCAGACCTGTACGCTCGACCATCCCGCGGCGCTTCCGCTTTACCAGAAGCTCGGCTTCCGCCCGGTGGCGCAGAAGAAGGAGATGGTGCAGCCGATGAGCTTCGC
>QGUU01000566.1 GCA_003242525.1 Pseudomonadota bacterium
CCGTGGAGCGCTCGTTTTCGATCATGTCGCGCGGCAGCAGATGCCGGCGATTTGAGGTGGCGTAGAAGATGACATTGGCCGGTCGCCCCTCGACCCCGCCTTCAAGTGCCGCCTTGAGTGACTTGTAGGATGTATCGTCATGATCGAATGACAGATCGTCGCAAAACAGGATGAAGCGGAAGGGGGAGGCCTTCAGGATGGCCATCAGCCTGGGCAGCGTGTTGATGTCCTCGCGGTGGATTTCGACGAGCTTGAGCGGGGCAGGGTGCCGGCCGGAGGCATTGATGTAGGCATGTGTGGCCTTCACCAGTGACGACTTGCCCATGCCCCGGGCGCCCCAGAGCAACACGTTGTTGGCCGCGAACCCGCTCGCAAAACGTTCAGTATTGTCCACCAATATGTCGCGGACCCGGTCGACACCGCGGATGAGGCCGATATCGATACGGTTGACCCGGGTGACCGGCTCCAGGAAGCCGGGTTCTGCCTGCCAGACGAAACAGTCGGCGACCGCAAGGTCCGACTTGGGGGGTGGGGGAGGCGCCAGCCTCTCGATGACCTCGATGAGGCGATCGAGTTTCCGGCACAGGGTTTCCAGGCCAGTATCGTTCACTTTACCTCCAGGTTCCGTCAAAGGATCGCAGATGGGTACCGTACGGTACGGTTCTCACATGGTCGCCATGGATTTGCAAGTCTCTTGCACTCGGCACGCAAGGCCGTCAGAAGCGGGGAGTAACGGAAGCCGACTGGTTGCAATGGACGCTTGAGCGTCTATATTCCGGCAAAATTTTCCTGGCCGGTAGCGGCCTCCTCAACAGGAGTAATGAATGTTTGTCACACCGGCATACGCGCAGGGCGTGGGCGGCACGCCTGATGTCTTCATCAGCATCCTGCCTTTCATTCTCATTTTCGTGGTAATGTATTTCCTCATCATCCGCCCCCAGCGGACGCAGATGAAGAAGCGGAGCGAGATGTTGGCGGCCATCCGCCGCGGCGACACGGTCATCACCGGCGGGGGCTTCGTCGGCAAGGTCACCAAGGTGATCGATGACAACGAGCTGGAGATCGATCTGGGCGGCGGCACCAAGGTGACGGCCCTGCGGGCCACTATCGCCGATGTCCGGGTTCGGGGTGAGCCGGTGGCGAACCAGAACGCCAAGAAATAGCCGCCAAGAAATAACCGCATTCAAGGCGGAACGGACCATACCCATGCTTTACTTTTCGCGCTGGAAGACGATAGGGGTCTGGGCAGTCGTACTGCTCGGGTTTCTGTTCGCAGCCCCCAATCTTTTTCCGCAGTCCGTTCTCGCCCGCATGCCGGACTGGCTGCCTAAAAAGCAGATGACCCTTGGCCTCGACCTGCAGGGCGGCTCGCACATCCTGCTCAAGGTCGAGCAGGATGACCTCATCAAGGAGCGGCTTAACACCATCCGCGATGAAATTCGCACCCTGCTGCGCGACGCCAAAATCGGCTATACGGGCCTTTCCGGGTCGGGCAGGGTGGTCCAGGTTCGAATTCGCGATGCCGATCAGATAGACGCTGCCAAAGAAGCCCTGAAATCGCTGACGGCGCCGGTCGCGACCGGCCTTTTTACCAGTGGCTCGATCACCGAGATGGCGCTGGCGGAGCCCGAGCCGGGCTTGCTGCGATTTACGCTGACCGACGAGGGAATCAAGTATCGCACCACGACTGCGGCCCGTCAGTCGATCGAGGTTATCGGGCGCCGCGTCAATGAACTCGGCACGACCGAGCCAATTGTCCAGCAGCAGGGGGACGACCGCGTCCTGGTCCAGGTGCCCGGCCTGCAGGACCCGCAGCGCCTCAAGGACATCCTTGGCCAGACGGCCAAGCTGACCTTCCAGATGGTCGATCAGTCCATGTCGGCGCAGGAAGCCCTCAGCGGCCGACCGCCGGCAGGGTCGACCATCATGTATTCGAAGGACGATCCGCCTGTTCCCTATCTGATAGAGAACCGTGTCATCGTCTCCGGCGAGAACCTCGTCGACGCGCAGGCGACGTTCGACCAGCGCACCAACGAACCTGTCGTATCCTTCCGCTTCGATTCGAAGGGGGCGCAGCGTTTCGGACAGGCGACGCAGCAGAATGTCGGCAAGCTGTTCGCCATCATTCTCGACAATCACGTGATTTCGGCTCCGCAGATCCGCGAGCCGATCCTCGGCGGCACCGGCCAGATTTCG
>QGUU01000567.1 GCA_003242525.1 Pseudomonadota bacterium
CGTCCCGGAAGATGGCTCAGGCCTAACCGACATCAAGCACGATCTTGCCGATATGTTCGCCCTCTTCCATGCGCTCATGCGCGCGCCAGGCTTCGCGCAAGGGGAATATCCTGTCCATGACGGGTGCAACCTTGCGAGCGGCAAGCAAGGGCCAGACCTGGGCCTCCAGCGCCGCGGCGATGGCGCTCTTGAACTCGACCGTACGAGGACGCAGCGTCGAACCGGTATGGATCAGTCGCTTGACCATGAGCTTGGAAATGTCGGCATTGGCCGTCGCACCGCCCTGGGTGGCAATCTGGACGATGCGCCCCTCTATTGCAGCCGCGTCGTAGTTGCGGCTGACATAGTCTCCGCCGACCATGTCGAGGATGACGTTGACACCCTTGCCGCCCGTCGCGTCCTTGGCCACGGCCACAAAATCCTCCTCCCGATAATTGACGGCGCGGCGAGCGCCGAGTCGCAGGCAGGCTTCGCATTTTTCCTTTGTGCCGGCGGTGGCGATCACGAAGGCGCCGAAGGCGGTGGCAAGCTGAATTGCGGTGGTGCCGATTCCCGAGGAGCCGCCGTGGACGAGGAACGTTTCGCCTTCTCTCAGGCCGCCGCGCTCGAACACGTTGTGCCACACGGTGAAGAACGTCTCCGGCAGCGCCGCGGCCTCGGTATAGGTGAAGCCGGCAGGCAGCGGTAGCACGCTACCGGCATGAACGCGGACATATTCGGCGTATCCACCGCCAGGTGTCAGCGCACAGACCTGATCGCCGATGCGCCAGCGCTGCACACCTTCGCCGAGCGCTGCCACCTCGCCGGCGACCTCCAGGCCGGGCAGGTCGGACGCTCCGGGCGGCGGCGGATAGGCTCCCTTGCGCTGCAGCACATCAGGACGGTTCACCCCGGCGGCATGGACCCGAATCAGGATTTCTTCCGGCCGGGGCTGCGGTATCGGACGCTGCTCCGGTTTCAGTACCAGCGGTCCGCCCGGCTCGGAAATGGCCACGGCCATCATCCGGGCCGGGAGTGGGTGTGCATTCGACATCGTCTTTTTGCCCTTTTGTTGGTCGAAGGGTTTTGACCCGCCACAACCCTATGTATTCTGATTGCGAAAGCAGGCAAACGCCAATCGCAGGAGCCCAGGAGATGGCAATCTTCGACGAGGAACCCCGCAGGAAGCCCAGGACGCATGAGATCGGCCAGGATCTGAGCCTGCTTTCGGTAGGCGAGCTGACGGAGCGGATTGAACTGTTGCGCGAGGAAATCCGCCGCCTCGAGGCCGAGCTGCAGGCAAAGGGCGCAACCAAATCCGCCGCCGAGGCCCTGTTCCGCCGGGGTTAGGCCCGGCTCGCATCCAACCAGCCGAAACGCCGTATCGTCTGCGGCGGGCGTCCACAACCAACCTCCGGCGTGCCAATGTTCGCAACCTATCGTCCCATCCTTTCCCTGCTGCGCGGCACTGCCTTCCTGCTTGCGGCCTCAGGTCTGCACGGGCTGCTCCTGCCACTCAGGGGGCAGAGCGAGGGGTTTTCGACCACGGCTCTGGGTCTGATGGGCACGGCCTGGGCAGGCGGCTTCATCGCCGGCTGTTTTTTTGCGCCGCGCATTGTGCGCCGGGCAGGCCATGTGCGCGCCTTCGGCACTTTCGCGGCATCCGGGGCGATCATCGCCCTGCTCACCGGCCTGATCATCGACGAGTATGCATGGATCGTGCTGCGCGCCTTCACCGGCTTCGTCATGGCCGGCGCCTTCATGGTCATCGAAAGCTGGCTGAACGAGAAGGCGACCAACGAGAGCCGGGGCACGGTCTTCGGTTTGTACATGATGGTCACCTATGCATCGATCATGGGCGGCCAGATGATCGTTGCGGTCGGCGATGTGCGTTCTGCATCGCTGTTCATGATAACGGGCATCTTCTTCTGCCTGTCGCTTATCCCGACAGCGGTTTCGACCCAGTCCACGCCACGACCCCTGCAGGACGTGAAGCTCGACCTGAGGGGCCTCTACGTCAATTCGCCGGTTGCCGCCGTCGGCTGCCTGCTTATCGGCATCGCCAATGGCGCATGGGGCACGCTTGGCGCGGTTTACGGCGCCCGTATCGACATTTCCACGGCGGTGATCGCCCTCATGATGAGTCTTCCTTTTTAAAACTCCCGGAACCCCCGGCACGACCCCCATACCCTATTACCGTTTTTTCTTTA
>QGUU01000568.1 GCA_003242525.1 Pseudomonadota bacterium
GACGCGGTAGCTCTCGATGCGGCCATCGACGATCAGCTTCACCCGAACGCTGTCTTGGCTGACCGGGCAAGCGTCGAAGACCTCATAGAAGCCGGTGGCGAACCAGACCACGTCGCCGGGTTTGAGGTCGTGCCAAGGGCGCTGGGTGGTCGGCGTCCCGTCGGGTATCGCGTGCGTTCTACGCTGCTTCCGCATGGCCTATCTCCTTGTGGCTACTGGCGTTACGTTCGTTTCAACAGCCACATTCAGCCATGCTTTCGCCAGGAGATCAAGGCAATTAACCCCTTATGGGTACAGAACTTAGAGATTCTTGTAAGCTGGCCACAGGGCTAGAGCTATGACCGACCAAACGCCCAAAATTACGGCCCTGACGCCTGCCCAGGCGGCAAAAATCCTCGCCGCTGCCGGCAGCCGACGGATCACCGAGGCGATGGTCCGCGCCGACATCGAGGCGGGCGCGCCCACCAACGCAGACGGCACGCTGAACCTGATCCACTACGCTGCCTGGCTGGCGAAGGAGGCGGCTCATGGCGATTGACGTTCGGCAACTGCGCCCGTCGATTCTCACGCGGATGCTGAACTCCACGCCGCTGGGCTACTGCATCAGCGAGCGGCAGCTGCGTCGGCACCGCAACCGGGCTGGCTATCGAATCGGCGACGAGAAGCACGTCGATCTGCTGCGCTACACGGCGTGGCTGGTCTGGTCGCGCCATAACCCCGAGCCGACCAAACCGCCCCTCGATTACGAGGCGATGAAGGAGGCGGCCCGTGCCCGCAATGCCGAGCTGTCGGCCATCGGTCGCGACATCGGCGAGATACCGTCCGTGGTCAATCCGCAGCGCAAGGCGCGCGCGGCGATGGATTTTCGGTTCTTTTGCGAGACGTATTTCCCGGAGACCTTCAGCCTGCCGTGGTCGCAGGATCACCTGAAGGTGATCGCCAAGATCGAAACGGCCGTGCTGCGCGGCGGACTCTTTGCGATGGCCATGCCGCGCGGCAGCGGCAAGACCACGCTGGCCGAGACGGCCTGTATCTGGGCCATGCTCACCGGGGCGCGAGAGTTTGTCTGCCTGATCGGTTCGGACGCCGGGCACGCCCGCAGCATGCTCGAAAGCATCAAGGTCGAATTCGAGACCAACAACCACCTGCTGGAGGACTATCCGGAGGTCGTCTATCCCATCCGCGCCCTGGAGCGCATTCACAACCGCGCCAAGGGCCAGCTCTATGACGGCAAGCCAACGCGCATCGTCTGGACCGCCGACGAGATCGTGCTGCCGACCATCGAAGGCAGCCGTGCCTCGGGCGCGATCATCCGCGTGGCCGGCATCGAGAGCCGCATTCGCGGCATGAAGTTCAAGCGTGCCGACGGCCGAGCGGTGCGCCCGTCATTGGTGGTGCTCGACGATCCGCAGACC
Source organism: Pseudomonadota bacterium (assembly GCA_003242525.1). Lineage (GTDB taxonomy): Bacteria > Pseudomonadota > Alphaproteobacteria > Rhizobiales > Rhizobiaceae > Mesorhizobium. Next base: position 1,416 of record QGUU01000568.1, read on the forward strand.
GACGAGTCGGCGCGCAGCGACCAGCAGGTCCGTGCCCGTCTGAAGACGCTCAACGGCGCGATCCTCAACCTGGCCGGACCGGGACAGAAAATCAGTGGCATCATGCCCTGCACGGTCATCCGCCCCGGCGACATGGCCGACCAGATTCTCGACCGCGACAAGCACCCGGCCTGGCAAGGCGAGCGCACCAAGCTGGTCTATGCCTTCCCGACCAACGAGAAGCTCTGGGACAAATACGCCCAGATTCGCGCCGACAGCTTCCGCAATGACGGCGACGGCCGTGAGGCCACGGAGTTCTACCGCCAGCACCAAAAAGAGATGGATGCGGGCGCGGTGATTGCCTGGCCCGAGCGGTACAACGCCGATGAGCTGTCCGCGATCCAGCACGCGATGAACCTGCGTTTGCAGGACGAACGGGCCTTCTGGGCTGAGTACCAGAACGAACCCCTGCCTCAGGACGAGGGCGATTCCGATCAGCTCACCGCCGAAGCGATTGCTGCCAAGACCAACGGGCATCCCCGGGGCGTGATCCCGCTGGGGGCCAGTCACCTGACGATGTTCATCGACGTGCAGGCCAAGCTGCTTTTTCACGCGGTGGTCGCCTGGGAGGACGACTTTACAGGCTACGTTGTCGATTACGGCACATATCCCGACCAGCGGCGTCCCATCTTCACTCTGCGCGAAGCGCAGAAGACGCTCGCTCGCGTGGCTCCTGGTGCGGGACTGGAGGGTGCGATCTACGCCCGTCCTCTTAAACAAACCCCGGGCCCAA
>QGUU01000090.1 GCA_003242525.1 Pseudomonadota bacterium
CCGGGAAACCGCGACCCAAGCCCCTCCGGCCTGACGAGATCAAGAACCTCCGCACCCCGTCTTGCGATCTGCCCCCGGGTACGCCTCTGCGGGAAGACCTTCATCCCGAAGGCGATATTCTCGGCGACGGTCATATGCGGAAACAGCGCATAGTGTTGGAAAACGAAACCGACCCGCCGGTCGCGGACCGGTATGTCTGTCGCATCCCTGTCTCCGAAGAGGATATGTCCTCCATCGGCATATTCCAGGCCTGCAACCATGCGCAGGATCGTCGTCTTGCCGGAGCCTGATGGGCCGAGCAGCGCCACCAGTTCGCCGCTGCTGATTTCCAGCGAGACGCCGTGGACAGCCCGGAAAGTGTCAAAGGTCTTCACCACATTGTCGAGCGTGATCTTCATGGCCTGGTTTCCTTTGCCTCGACAGCAGGGCCTGCGAGCGTTGGGCGGCTGGCGCGGCCTGCCCCCTGGCGCTCCAGCATCACTTTCGCCACGATGGTGACGACGGCCAGCACGGTGAGGATCGACGCAGCCGCAAAGGCGCCAACCGTCTGATAGTCGTGATACAGCAGCTCTACGTGAAGCGGGAGCGTGTTGGTCTGGCCGCGGATGTTGCCGGATACGACAGAGACGGCGCCGAACTCGCCCATGACGCGGGCGTTGCACAGCACCACTCCATAGAGCAGCGCCCAGCGAATATTTGGCAGCGTGACGGAAAAGAATGTGCGCCAGCCGGAAGCGCCTAGCGAGGTGGCGGCCTCCTCGAGATCGCGCCCCTGGGCCTGCATCAGCGGGATCAGTTCACGTGCGACGAAGGGTGCTGTCACGAACATGGATGCCAAGACGATGCCGGGCAGAGCAAAGAGGATCTTGATATCGGCTGCCTGCAGCGCCGGCCCGAACACGCCTTGTAGCCCATAGACGAACAGATAGGCGACGCCGGCGACGATCGGAGAGACCGAGAAGGGTATCTCGATCACCACGACGAGCAGACGTTTGCCGGGAAATTCGAACTTGGTGATGGCCCAGGCGGCCGCAACGCCGAATGCCGTGTTGATGGGAACGGCGATCAGCGCCGTTGCCACCGTCATGAAGATGGCGTGCCGTGTGTCGGGATGCGCAATTGTCTCGGCGAAGGTGTTCCAGCCCTTGGAAAACGCCTGAGCGAAGATCACCACGAGCGGAGCAACGACGAGCACCGCTCCCGTGAGCAGAACGAAGGCAATGAGGCTGCGACGTACTGCCGGCCTGTCGCCAACCCGCGGCGGCCTGCCCTTGCGAAGCGCCCTGTCCATCTCAGGACCTCCCCGTGTAGCGCAGAGCGCGCGCCTGCAGGAGGTTGGTGATGGCGAGCATTACAAAGGCGGCAATCAACATTACCGAGGCGATCGCAGCCGCCGCCTGGTAGTCATATTCTTCGAGGCGGATGAAGGCGAGAAGCGCGGTGATCTCGGTCTCGAAGGGCTGGTTTCCGGCGATGAAGATGATCGCGCCGAACTCGCCCAGGCTACGGGCGAATGCCAGCGAGACCCCGGCAAGAAGTGCCGGAACAAGCAGTGGCAGAATGACCTTCCGGAAAATGGCGAGGTCGGATCCCCCCAGGGATTGTGCAGCTTCTTCCAGAGCGGGGTCGAGGTCCTCCAGCACCGGTTGCACGGTTCGCACGATGAAGGGAAGGCTCGTGAAAGCCATAGCAATCATGATGCCGAGCGGCGTGTAGGCGACGCGGATGCCTGCTTCCGCCAGCCACGAGCCGAACCAGCCGTTCTGCGCGAACAGCGTGGTGAGCGCTATTCCCGCTACCGCGGTGGGTAAAGCGAACGGCAGGTCGATGATCGCATCGATGATCCGTCTGCCCGGGAAGGAATAGCGAACGAGCACCCAGGCGAGCGCAAGCCCGAACACGAGGTTGAAAGCTGTCGCACCTGCGGCGCAGAGAATCGTCACGCGATAGCTGGCCACTGCCCGGCCCGAGGAGACAATGCGCCAATAGTCATCCGGCCCGAGGCTTGCTGCCTTGAAAATCAAGGCGCCCAAGGGCAGGGCGACGATCAGCCCCACATAGAAGAGCGTGATGCCAAGGGAAAGGGTCAGGCCAGGCAGGACGCGGCGGCGCACGCTGATCACCTCTTGCATACACAGGAGCCGGCGAGTCCAGACCCGCCGGCCCCGATAGATTGCGGGAAGGTTCTTATCGCTCGCCGTAGATCTGGTCGAGGAGGGCACCCGATGCAAAATGCTCAGCCTGGACCTTTTCCCAACCGCCGAAGACGTCTTCCACCGTCACCAGCCGGACTTCAGGAAACTGATCCTTGAATTCCGCCGCAACCGCCTCGTTGTTCACGCGATTGCCGTGGGTGGCGATGATCTTTTGCGCCTCAGGCGTGTAGAGGAAGTCGAGATAGGTTTTTGCCAACTCCCGCGAGCCGCGGTTGTCCACAACCTTGTCGACGATGGCGACCGGAAATTCGGCAAGCAGGCTGAGGGAGGGCACGACAATGTCGAACTTGTCCTCTCCGAACTCCTTGGCGATGCCGCGCGTCTCGGCTTCGAAGGTAATCAGTACGTCGCCGATCTCCCGCTCCACAAAGGTCGTCGTTGCGGCGCGGCCGCCCGTGTCGAACACTGGCACGTTGTCGAACAGCTTGGTCACGAATTCGCGGACCTTGGCCTCGTCATTGCCGAAGGCTTCCTTCGCATATGCCGTGGCCGCGAGATAGGTATAGCGCGCGTTTCCTGAGGTCTTGGGGTTGGGGAAGATGACTTTCACATCATCGCGCACAAGGTCGTCCCAATCCTTGACGCCCTTTGGATTGCCTTCACGCACCAGGAAAGCGGGCAGCGAATAATAGGGCGAGGCCTGGTTCGGGAACTCGCTTTGCCAGTCGTCAGATACGAAGCCGCCTTTCACCAACGCATCGATATCGGTGACCTGGTTGAAGGTGACGACGTCCGCCTCAAGGCCTTCCAGGATCGCCCGGGCCTGCCGTGAGGACCCGCCATGCGACTGGTCGACGGTCTTGCCGGGGTTCTGCCCGACAAACGCCTTGTTGATGTCTGCGAAGAGTTCCCGGGCGATGTCGTAGGAAGCGTTCAGAATCTTGTCTGCTGATTGCGCATGAACTGGCGTGGCAACCAGGGCGTAGAGCGCGGCACCGACGAGGAGAAGTTTCTTCATCCGAAATGAACCTGAGCTGTTAGGGGTGAATTCTGGGTCAAGATAGCCGGTAACATTCCGGCCGATGAGAAACGGACGCGCCGTGATTTTCATGGGATTAGAGAAAAATTTCAAAGAGCCGCTTCTTATGGGAATGACGTTCTATGCAACGAATGGCATTCAATCCCCTACCTTCGGCGTCACTTGCCGTCAGGCACGTCTGGATCGGCCTCCACTGCCCATGCGAATCATCCGGCGAGGGCATTTGACCCGTGTTGTCACAGCTCGGTGTGCTGCGGTTACGCAGCCGTCCCGCCAACGGGTCAGGAACGGTGTTTCTGCCCTTTCGAACTTCCAGTTCGGAAATGGTTTTCTGCGGGGAGGCGCGCCTGCGGGAAAGAGATAAAGACTGGAAATGCCGCCTGTTACGTGTAAATTTTCCCTGCATGCATATTCCTGGTCAGGGAGGTGAAGTTCTCCGATGTGAATGAGACGATCGGAAGGCTTTATGATTGCATAGTCGAACCTCGCCTCTGGCAATCAACGCTCTCCCATATCGCTGAACTGACGGATAGCGAAATAATTACTTTGGCGGTGCTCGACGTGCCGACGCGCGAGGCGCGTTTCCTGAGCGCCCATGGCGATCCCCGCGTTCTCGGAACGCTGTTCCATACCTATTCGGCGCTCATGCCGTTCTATCATGTGCTGCATCGTTTCGAGATCGACGAGCCTCTCGATTTCGAAGCCTTCTGCGCGCTGCACGGCCCGGATGGAGTGGAAATCTGGAATGGCAGCCGGATTCAAAAGGAATGGTTCGAGCCCAACCACTTGCGCGTGGGGGCGAACCTCTTGGTCATGAAGCGCCACCGCACGATAGGCGCGTTTAACACCGTTACCTCATCGAGGAGTCCTCTCGGCCCGCGCGCCATGGGGCTTGTCAGGGAGTTGGCGCCTCACATTCGTAGGGCAGTAACCATTGGCGACTTGCTTGAGAAGGAGCGCTGCCAGGCAGGCCTGTTCCAACAAATCCTGGAAAGTCTCGCGCATCCGGTCGTCGTCGTAACGAAAGACATGAGGATTGTTCATGCCAATCCCACTGCAGAGGTGATGTTGCGGGAAGAAGGTGCGATCCGGCAATTCTCCGGAAAGCTCGTCTTGAACTATTCTCGAGCGAATGACGCTGTCGCCCACGCAGTCAAGACCGGGCATCAGGACGAGGTTCTTCTCGGCCCCAGTGGCATTGACATTCCGCTTGGCGGGCATGAGCGGCCGAGTGTCGCCCATGTGCTTCCGCTGGCGCGACGGCTCGGTCAGCCCCAGTTTTCCATACATGCTGCCGCAGCTGTCTTCATAGCCGCTCCGGGAAGCGACGTAACGCCGGCGATTGATGCGGTGGCGGCGCTCTTCGGCCTGACATCGGCAGAGAAGCGCGTGGCAAGCTTGGTGGGAAGTGGGAAGACCCGTAGCGAGATTGCACAGCTGCACGGCGTATCCGAGCACACCGTCAAGGCGCAGCTCGCGGCCATCTACGACAAGACCAACACCAGGGATCAGCGCGGCCTTCAACTCCTGATACGGGAATTGACGCCACCGGTTCGCCGAAAACTGTCATAGCCCGTACGGCTGATGTCTGGGAGGAGTGAGGCGTTCAACATCGCACATCACGCGTCGTGTGGCCCTCAGTCGATGGCCGGGCATGTCAAGGAGACAAGGCGATGAGGTTTCCCGTTACGCTCATGGTGTCTGCAGCAATTCTGGCCGCCAGTGCCATTGTGTTTGACGCCTCCGCAAAGCCTAAGAAGCCCGTGTCCATGGGATGCACTGCCGATCAGCTCCAGACTCCGGACGCGAACGCCTGCATAGACAAAATGGAAGACGATATTCTGAACAATCGTGCCTACGTGCATTTTGTCATGTGTGATGAAACAGGGTCGTATTGCTGTCAGGGCGATAGCAAGCGAACATTCGGATGCAAGCGACTCCGGGCCAGAGTATTGGGCGGCAGCGGCATTAAAGTCGCACCGGGCCAGCTCACGACGAAGCCCTGAGCGTTTGAGCCTGTCTTGCCGCCGGCTTCCCCGGCCGCCGGCGATGTCCCTTCTCCCGGCATCAAGCGGGCAGCAGGCCGCAGGGGTCGCCGTCGGCACTGTTAGCGAGTTGACATTCGCACAGTAGCTGGCAAGCTCATCCATGATGGAGCTTGCTAGAAACAATCGCGGGCTGGATGTTGCTCGTCGCGAGAGCGTAACCCCGGGTCGACACCGACGGCTGGGAAGATTTTATGGTGGTTCGATCCATCGCAATCGCCGGATCGTGCACCCTTCCTTGTCCCGTCCCGGATCGGTGAGAGGAGGCCCCTGGACCGCGTCCGGAGGCAAAACCCTCCGACAATGGCGGTGCAAGACGTCCCTGTTCGTTCACGCTGTCATGTGAAATCCGGCGGAGAATGAATTGCAGCCGGCGGCAGGTTTGCAGGAGGATAGTTGAACGATCTGGTTGGTGGGAGGGCCAATCGAACGGGGGGAGAGCATATGACGGACATTCTTATTGTCGAGGATGAGCCAGCCATCCTGGACTCGCTTAGTTTCATCCTCGGCAGGAACGGTTGGTCCGTTGCTGTCGCGCGCGACGGTGAAATGGCGTTGGAGGCAGCCAGGCGGCTTAGGCCGAGAATGCTGCTTCTCGACATCATGTTGCCAAAGAAGAGCGGGCTGGACGTTCTGAAGGAGATTCGCGCTCACCCTGCCACGAAGGACATGGCGGTCGTGGTCCTCACGGCCCGCGGTCAGCGATACGATCGGGAACTCGCGGCCGAACTGAACGCCGACGGATTTATCACAAAGCCCTATTCCAATGTCGAAGTGGTCGAGGAGGTGCGGCGCATGCTGACACTTCGCCATGCCTGAGCGGCATCTTGGCCGCAGGGACCGGGAGAAGCGGGAAGACCTGGCAATCATTATCCCGGCCTTCGGGGCGGTCCTGTTGATGCCGCTCTTGATCAACCTGTTCGTCATTCGCGAGCGCATATTCGGTGTGCCGCTGGAGGTCGCCTATCTCTTCGGTGTCTGGCTGCTTCTAGTCGGCGGCGCGGTCGGGCTCGTATTCTGGCTGCCTGATACCGGATCGACTGCCGGCAGCACGGAAGAGGAGGTTGGCTCCAAAACCCCGTCCGAGCTTGCTTAAATGCTGTCTCCGGATTTCGTTATCCTCACCGGCGTGGCTTATGTGGGACTTCTGTTCCTCATAGCCTGGGTGTCCGACCAGCATACGCATAGCGGCTACGCGAGATTCCTTCGCTCGCCAGGCGTCTATACGCTCTCCATTTCGGTCTATTGCACGTCCTGGACATTCTACGGTGCCGTGGGAACCGCGGCGCGCAGCGGGCTTGAGTTCATGGCCATCTATATGGGGCCGACGATCGTTTTCGTGGGCTGGTGGTTCCTGCTGCGCAAGCTTATCCGCATCAGCCATTCGCAGGGCATCACCTCCGTCGCCGACTTCCTGTCGTCGCGCTTTGGCAAGTCCAGCCGTCTCGCCGTGCTGGTGACGCTGATTGCCGTCATCAGCGTGACCCCATATGTCGCACTCCAGCTCAAGGCCATCACCACCTCCATCCAGGCTGTCTCCGTCGCCAAGGGAGGCGAGGATCACCTGGCCCGGCTCGATGAGCTGACGCTCGCCTTTGGGGTGGCGGTCGGCATGGCCATGTTCACCATTCTCTTTGGAACGCGCAATGTCGACGCACGTGAGCAGCATCCGGGCGTTGTTGCGGCGATCGCATTCGAGGCGGTGGTCAAGCTTGTCGCCCTTCTGGCCGTCGGGGTGTTCGTCGTGTACGGCCTGGGCGGCGGTATGAGCAAGGTGTACGCCCAGGCCGTGGCAGCCGGCCTGGAAATCCACGAGCAGGCGCCTTTCGGGAGCCGCTGGGTTGCGGTACTTGTCCTTTCGGCGTGCGCCGTGATCTGCCTTCCACGGCAATTCCAGATCACCGTGGTCGAAAGCTCGAACGAAAACCATCTGCGCACCGCCGGCTGGGCCTTCCCGACCTACCTGCTGCTGATGAGCATCTTCACGATGCCGATCGCCCTATATGGTCTTGCCACCATGCCGGCAGGCTCCAATCCGGACATGTTCGTCCTGACCCTGCCCATGTCAGCCGGCTATGATGCGCTGGCCCTTTTCGCATTCATCGGCGGTTTTTCCAGCGCAACGTCCATGATCATCGTGGCGTCGATTGCGCTTTCGATCATGGTTTCGAACCATATCGTGCTTCCGCTGATGTTGCGCGGAACGCGCGCCACGGAAGAAACCGGTGAACGTGACATTGCGCGGTTGCTGCTGCGCGCGCGCCGCGTCTCGATCGCCGTCATGCTCCTGCTCGGTTTCCTGTATTTCTGGTTCACCCAGGATTCGGATGCCCTTGCGCCCATCGGGCTGATCTCCTTCGCCGGCGTGGCCCAGTTTCTTCCGTCTTTGCTGGCCGCGCTCTACTGGCGCAACGCCACGCTCCACGGTGCATTCGCTGGAACGCTCATCGGATTTTGCGTCTGGGCCTGGACCATGTTCCTGCCCAGCTTCGAGTCGACCAGTCCCGCCGTGGCGGCCCTGATGCAGAACGGCCCCTGGGGCATTACCGCGCTGCGACCTGAAGCGCTTTTCGGAATGGCCGGGTTCGATCCGCTTGTCCATTCGGTCTTCTGGAGCCTGCTTCTGAACACGTCGACATTGGCGATTGTCTCTATGCTGTCCACGCCCGGCGCGCTCGAACGCATACAGGCAACACTGTTTGTAGATGCGTTCCGGCGCCGGGGAGCGGTGCAGCCGCAAATCCTCCGTGGCTCCGCCACCACCGGAGAGCTCTTTTTCGTGGCGGAGCGGGTTCTGGGCTGGCAGCGTGCCACCGCCTTGTTCGAAATGTCGGGCGTGGTCCACAGCCATTCCAATTCGGATGCGGACGTGCCGCCCGATTTCATTGCGACGCTGGAGAAGGAACTGGCCGGCTCCATCGGCTCGGCCTCGGCGCATATTTCGCTCACGACCGTCGTTGCCGGCGCTACCCTA
>QGUU01000569.1 GCA_003242525.1 Pseudomonadota bacterium
GTCCCGGGCCGGCTTGCCCTCCCGTGAAATCCTGGTGGATCGTCCAGAAGAAGAAATAGCCGAACACCAGGCTGGCGAAGGCGGTGGCGTCGCCGGTCATGGTGATGAACATCGCCCACCAGCCGACGGACTTCACTCCCGAGGCATAGAGCGGCAGGCTGATGCCTTTGCCAATGTCCTTCCCGTCCTTCTCCGGAATCTCGCCGGTGCCGGTCCACAGCCAGTAAAGCACGGCGCCGACAAAGCAGGCTCCGGAAACAAGCGACACGATCCACCACTTGAAGGTGAGCGCGATGAATACCATGCCAAGCGTCACCGCGCTCAGGATGGTGACATAGGACGTGCCGCCGACGCGCAGCACCTGCTCGGGCTCGGCGTCCAGAACGGAAGTGACCAGCGTTTCTCGCCGGCCTTCCCTCGCATCCGAAAGGTAACCGTTTCCGGCGCGCACCTCCCTGGCGAGGTCGGGCTGTTCCCAGAGGGGATAGCGGCTTGAGACCTGGGGAATGGAGCGGACGCCCCAGTTCTCCTCCGGTTCATTCAACCATTCCAGAGTGCCGGCCTTCCACGGATTTTGCTCGCCTCGCGGTTTGCTGCGCCGGTGGAGCGTCACATCCACGACCACCGCGAACATGCCGATGCCGAGCACCACGGCCCCCATCGTCGCAACCAGGTTGAACCAGTCCCAACCCACATCGCCGGGATAGGTATGGACCCGTCGCGGCATGCCGCGCAGGCCGACCAGATGCATCGGGAAGAAGGTAATGTTGAAACCGCAGAACATCATCCAGAAGGCGAACCGACCGACCTTGTCGGACATGTGCTTCCCGTCGATGAGCGGGTAATAGTAGTAGAGCCCGGCGAACACCGGGAACAGCATTCCGCCGACCAGCACGTAGTGGAGATGCGCGACGATGAAGTAGGTGTCGTGTGCCTGCCAATCGAAGGGGGCCAGCGCCACCATCACGCCGGTTAACCCGCCCATCACGAAGATGGCGATGCCGCCCAGCGCGAAGAGCATCGGCGTCGATAAGATGACCCGTCCCGCGAGCATGGTAGCGATGAAGACGAAGATCTGGACGGCGGTTGGGATCGCCACTGCCTCCGACGCCGCCGAGAAGAAGGCGAGCGATATCTGCGGCAGCCCGGTCGCAAACATGTGGTGGACCCACAGGCCGAAGGAAAGGAAGCCGGTGCCGACTGCGGCGAGCACGATCCATGAATAGCCGACGATCGGTCGGCCCGAAAAGGTCGGAATGATCATGGCCAGCAGAGCGATTGCCGGCAGGAAGATGATGTAGACTTCGGGATGCCCGAAAATCCAGAACAGGTGCTGCCACAGCAGCGGATCGCCGCCACGCTTCGGATCGAAAAACGGCCAATCGAACATGCGCTGCATTTCGAACAGCAGGTCGCCCGCGATCAGCGGCGGAAACGCAAAGACGATCATGCCGGCGACTATCAGCAGATACCAGGCGAACAGCGGCATCAGGTTCACACGCATGCCAGGCGCGCGGCATTTCATGATGCCGACGATCAGCTCGACGGCGGCGGCGAGTGAGGCGACCTCGATGAAGGATAGGCCGAGTAGCCAGATGTCTGCGCCGATGCCCGCCTGTTCCGACGTGGCCAGCGGCGGATACATGAACCAGCCGGTGCTGGGTGCCGCACCGAAGAAGATCGAGCCGCAGACGAAGACACCGCCGATCAGGAAGCTCCAGAAGCCAAATGCGCCCAGCCGCGGAAAGGGCATTTCGCGAGCGCCCAGCATCGGCGGCAGCAGGAAAATCGCTACCGCCTCGAAGATCGGCACGGCGAACAGGAACATCATCACCGTACCGTGCAGCGTGAAGGCCTGGTTGTAGAGCTCTGCCGAGATCAGGTCGTTCTCGGGTACGGCAAGCTGCGCGCGGACCAGGAGCGCCAGCAGCCCGGCAAACAGCATGAAGGCGAAGGCAGTCGCGCCGTACCAGAGCCCAATCTGGGAATTATTGACCGAAGTCCAGTAGCGCCAACCGGACGGAGGGGCCCAGACGGCGCGAAGCTGATCTTCTTCGGACTTCTTGCTGGCGATCCTCGCTTCGCTCATCGGAGTCCTTTCAGCCAACGCGCGAGCTGGTCGAGTTCCAGTGCGGACAGGTGGGGCGAGGCGGGCATATGCGCTCCAGGTTTCA
>QGUU01000570.1 GCA_003242525.1 Pseudomonadota bacterium
GGATCTCGACCACCTTCTTGAATTCAGGATCGTGAACGTCGCCGGCGGACGCTCCGCCGTACTTTGCCCGCAGTCTTTCCAGGTTGTCGCGATCCATGATGGTCAAGTCCTGAAGCGGTCAGCCCGCAAGTGCCTCTGAAAAACCAGGTGAAGGCGCTGCTCCGTCACGCGTAAGCAGAAACAGCCCGCCGCCCGCTTCAGTTCAACACCCGCACCAACAGTAACGCCAGCACCGGGAAAGCGGTGACCACCAGGAGGCGTACTATGTCGATGGCGATGAACGGCAAGACCCGCCGGTAGATGGCCGTAATGGGAACGCCCTTGGCAAGGGCGCCAACTACAAACACGTTGAGGCCGATGGGCGGCGTGACGAGCCCGATGCCAACCACAATCAGCACGAGGATGCCGAACCAGATCGCCGCCTCCTCGGCCGGCAGCCCGAAATCGAGCGCCGAGATGACAGGAAAAAAAACCGGCAGCGTCAGCAAGATCATGGCCAGCTCGTCCATGACGGCGCCAAGGACGATGTAGAGCGCTAGAAACATGGCCAGAATGGCGAGCGGCGGAAAACCGGAGCTGGCGATCGCCTCCGCCGCATTCGCCGGCAGGCGCGACAACGCCAGGAAGCTGTTGAAGACCTCGGCCCCAAGCAGGATCAGGAAGATCATGCCGGTCGTCTCGGCTGTCTGCAGCAGGCTGGTCCGGATCTCGGCCAAACCCAATGTTCTTCGGGCCACGCCGATGATCAGCATGGCCACGGCGCCGACTGCTGCGCCTTCCGTTGGGGTGAACACGCCGCCATAGATGCCGCCGACCACCACCACGGCGACGAGCACGGCGGGCCATATGGCGCGCCAATGGCCCCGTGCCGTCTCGTCAACCTCCACCGCCGGCGCAGCCACTGGATCGCGGCGAGCAACCCAGCCGAGCACGAGGCAGTGAAACAGGGTCGCCAGGAGGCCCGGAATGAGCGCGGCCTGGAACAGCTTCACGATGTTCTGCTCGGTGGCGAGGGCATAGACGACGAGAATGACGGACGGTGGGATCAAGATCCCGAGCGTGCCCCCGACCGCAACAGTTGCGCCTGCAAGGGCGGGATCATAGCCGTAGCGCCGCAGCTCAGGCAGTGCGGCCCGGGAGAATGTAGCCGTGGTTGCGACGGAGGATCCGCAGATCGCCCCGAACAGTGTCGATGCTCCGATCACGGCCATTCCGAGCCCGCCCTTACGGCGGCCGAAAAAGCCGGCAGCAGCGCGAAAGAGGTCGGCGGAAAGTCCTGAGCGCTCCGCGAAAGCGCCCATGAGAATGAACAGTGGAATAATCGAAAGCGTATAGTTGGCGAACAGATGATAGGGCGTGGACTTCATATAACTGAGAAACGGCGCCAGCCCCATGAATGAGATGTAGCCCACACTGCCAGTGAGCAGCATTGCCAAACCGATCGGCATCCGGATAGCGATCAGCAGCAAGAGCACGGCAAATCCGATGATTGCGGTCGTCGTGCCGCTCACCGCCGACTCCTCACGAGTTGCAGCGCCGTCGCCAAAGCTGCGATGGCCAGCAGCAAAGCCATGACGGACGTGGCCGCGATCGCCCAACCGATGGGAATGCCGGACACCATGGTCGTCGTTCTATTCGCGATGGTTTCGGACGCGCCGACCCAAAGTCGCCAGGCAAGAAAGATTGCCGTCAGGCCATAAGCCAGGTCCCAAAGGGCATCGAGCAGGTTCCGTGCCCGGAGCGGTAGCATGGACGTGAACGTACCGACCATGATGTTGCCGCGACGAAGCTGGCAGAACGGCAGGAATGCGAAGGCAGAAATCGCGACCGCGATCTGAACCAGCTCGAAATCACCGGGAATGGCGTTGCTGGTCGCCCACCGCATGGCGACGCTTGCGCACACCAGGAACGCAGCGGCGAGAATGATGATGCCGCCAGCCAGCGCCAGTTTTTCGGCCGCGGCGCCCAACAGCCGAGGTCCGGCTGAACCTGAACTCTCCTCTCCTCGCTCGACAGCCACGCGACCTCCCCGGTGCTGCAGAGTGGTTTTTCCATCGCCGCTCTTCGCGTGAGCGGCGTCCGCGATCGGCAGCCGGAGCTTAAGGCGAAGCAGCTTTCGTCGACAACCGAAATCCCTGAAGGTCGCGGAGGCGAGATTTTCGTGTGCTTACG
>QGUU01000091.1 GCA_003242525.1 Pseudomonadota bacterium
CAGCGCCGCAACGGTGCGGCCCTGCTTGCCCATCATCCACACATAATCGTTGATCGCTTCGCGAGCTTCCTCGTCGATCACCGGACCCACATCGGTCGACGGATTCCACGGATCGCCGACCTTCAATGCTTCCATTGCCCCCTTGAGCATTTCCAGGACCTTCTCCTCCACATCCTTCTGGATATAGAGGATGCGCAGGGCCGAGCAGCGCTGGCCAGCGCTCTGGAATGCCGAAGCCAAAACGTCTCGAACGGCCTGTTCAGGCAACGCTGTGGAGTCCACGATCATCGCGTTGAGCCCGCCGGTTTCAGCGATCAGCATGGCGTCGGGGGCAGCCTTCCCGGCGAGTTGTTTCTCGATCAGCTTGGCCACTTCCGTTGAACCGGTGAAGCAGACACCCGCAATTCGCGGATCACCGGTCAATGGCGCGCCGACCGAAGGACCGTCGCCAGGCAAAAGCTGAAGGACATCTGCCGGAACTCCGGCCTCGTGCAGAATCTGGACTGCCCGGAAGGCGATCAGCGGCGTCTGTTCGGCCGGCTTGGCTATCACCGTATTGCCCGTCGCCAGGGCCGCGGCGATCTGGCCGGTGAAGATGGCCAGCGGAAAATTCCACGGTGAGATGCAGACGATCGCGCCGCGCGCTTCAGTGCCGCTCTCGGCTTCCGCTGCCTGCTGGGCATAGTAACGCAGGAAATCGACCGCCTCCCGCACTTCCGCAACTCCGTCTGCCAGCGTCTTGCCGGCTTCACGAGTGCAAAGCGCGAAGAACTCGACCGCATTTTGCTCGTAGAGATCGGCCGCGCGGCGCAGGATTTCAGCACGCTCCGCGACTGGCCGCGCTGCCCAATCGGGATGCGCCGCGACTGCAATTTCCACCGCCTTTTCCACCTGCTGTGCAGTGGCTTCAGCGACGGTACCCACCCGTTCCGAAGGCCGCGCCGGATTGAAGATCGCGCGTTCGGTGCCGCCGCCCGTGGCGCGCGTGAGCGGTCCGGCATGCCAAAAATCCGAGCCGGCAAACCTCTCCCGTTCCCGCTCGATGTGAGCCAGGGTCACCGGGTCCGTGATGTCGAAACCTCGGGAATTGCTGCGGCTGGTGCCGAAGATGGCAGAGGGTGCGGGTATTTTCGGGTTTGCGGCCGGCCCCTGCGTTTCGACCACCGACAAGGGGTCGCGGGCGATTTCCTCCGGCGGAACATTGTCATCCGTAAGCTGGTGTACAAAGGACGAATTGGCGCCGTTTTCCAGAAGCCGGCGCACCAGATAGGCCAGAAGGTCAGAATGGGCCCCGACCGGCGCATAAATGCGGCAGCGCGTCCCCTCCGCCTTGCGTACCGTCTCGTGCAAGGCTTCCCCCATACCGTGCAGGCGCTGGAATTCGAAGCAGTCGCGATCCTTCGCCATCGAAAGGATGGCAGCGACCGTATGGGCATTGTGGGTGGCGAACTGCGGATAGATGCGGTCCGTCAGGGACAGCAGCTTCCTTGCGCACGCAAGATAGGAAACATCTGTATTGGCCTTGCGCGTAAATACAGGATAGCCGGACAGCCCGAGCACCTGCGCGCGCTTGATCTCGGTGTCCCAGTAAGCACCCTTGACGAGCCGGACCATGATCTTGCGATCCAGCTTCTTTGCCAGCGCGTAGAGCCAGTCAATGACATGGAAGGCACGCGGGCCATAGGCTTGCACGACCACGCCGAAGCCTTCCCACTCGGCGAGACGAGGGTCAGCCAGGACCTGCTCGACAACGTCCAGCGAAATATCGAGCCTGTCCGCCTCTTCCGCATCGACATTGAGCCCCATGCGGGCATGCGCCGCCTGAAGGGCCAGCGACAACAGGCGCTCGCTCATAACAGGCAGCATGGTTTCCTTCTGGAGGATTTCATAGCGCGGATGAAGGGCCGACAGCTTCACCGAAATGCCGTGATTGAGCCGGATGTCCGGGCCGTTGCTACCCGAGTCCAAGGAGGAAATGGCGTCTGAATAGGCCTTCAGGTAACGCAGGGCATCCTTCTCGGTGCGGGCCGCCTCGCCCAGCATGTCGAAGGAATAGAGATAGCCCTTGCGGGTCATCGCCGCTCCGCGGCGCACGGCCTCCTCGATAGTGCGGCCAAGCACGAACTGTTCGCCCATTTCCCGCATCGCCGCCGAGACAGCCTTGCGAATGACGGGCTCGCCGAGGCGACGCACCATGGAACGAAGCGTGCGCTCTATCGAGCCCTCGCCCTCCTCCAGCACGCGACCCGTCAACATCAGCGCCCAAGTGGAGGCATTGACGAAGATCGAGCTGGATTCTCCCGAATGCGCGGACCAGTCATGGGGCGCGATCTTGTCGGCGATCAGATCGTCCATCGTCTCGGCGTCCGGCACACGCAGCAGAGCTTCGGCCAGGCACATCAATGCCACGCCTTCCCGGGTGGAGAGGCCATAGGCCGACAGGAAAACTTCCATGAGGCGCGGGTCGGACGAACCACGCACCGCGCGCACCAGTTCGGTTGCGCGCCCGGATATCGCCCGGCGGTCGGCTTCGCTGAGGCCGGTGGCGGCGACGCGCTCCCTTACTACTGTTTCTTCATCCGGAAGATAGTTGGCGCGTATGGTCTGTCGGATCGTATCGAGTGCGGGCATCACGCTACCCTTGATAAGCATGCAGTCGGTTGACGGGACAGGATTCATCCGCAAGGCTAACATAGGGCCGATTACAGTTCGGTCCAAAGAGCTGGACAGGACGGACCGATCGACCTACAAGACAGTGCCGCTTTAGATCGGATTTGTGGCATCTAACATGTCAGAAGTTCAATTGGACCGAATTGATCGTGCAATCCTTCTTTCCTTGGCGAAGGATGGCCGGCTTTCGATGTCCGAACTTGCGGAAAAGGTCGGCCTTTCCAAGACGCCGGTCCAGGCACGACTCAAGCGGCTGGAGCGGGACGGTTTCATTCGCGGCTATGCAGCCATAATCGACCGCGAGAAGATGGGCGAAGGCCATGTCGCCTTTGTGCAGGTGAAGCTTTCAGATACGCGTTCGGCAGCGCTCGATGCATTCAACCGCGCTGTCATAGGGGTGCCTGAGGTTGAGCAATGCCACATGATGGCAGCAAGTTTCGACTACCTGTTGAAGGTTCGCACCCGAGACATCGCCGCTTATCGCCGCGTGCTAGGGGAGCGTATTTCCGCCCTGCCGCATGTCGCGCAGACTTCCACCTTCGTGGCGATGGAGACCGTGAAGGACCGGTCCTGACGACGTCCCTTGTGCGAAACGCACGGGATAGGGAAGAACTGTTTGCTGCAGCTACCGGCCCGTGGGCATATGGCCCCTGCGGCCAAACGGAGAGGAGCAGTCATGTCTGTCCCGCCGGTGCAAAAGGGCGTTGCCGCGATTGGCGAATGCATGATCGAACTGTCCGGGCATGCGGATGGTTACTGGCGATTGGGCTTTGCCGGAGATACGTTCAACACGCTCTGGGCGCTGCGCGCGCTCTCCATCGATCGCCCGGCGACCTATGTTTCGGCTTTTGGCGACGATCCATTCTCGCGCGACCAGATTGCCTTCTTTTCCGCACACGGGATCGGCATCGGGGCAAGTCCAAGGATTGCCGGATCGCGGCCGGGCATCTACGCGATAACCTTGAGCGGGGCGGAACGCTTCTTTACCTACTGGCGCAACGATTCCGCCGCCCGGCAGCTGGCTTCCGATCCTGCAGCTCTTTCAAGAAGCCTTCAAAATCAGTCGCTTGTGTATTTTTCCGGAATCACTTTGGCAATTCTGGATGAAGAGTCGCGCACGACCCTCCTCGACGCCATCGCCAAGGCACGCGCACATGGGAGCGTCGTCGCTTTCGACCCCAACTACCGGCCCCTGCTGTGGAATGACCGCGCCGAGGCCAGGGCCTGCGTCACCAGGGCCCTCGCTCTCTGCGATATTGCCTTGCCGACCTTTCCCGATGAACAGGCGCTGTTCGGAGATGCCTCTCCCGAAGAGACGGCTGCAAGGTCAGGGGTCCATGTCGGGGAGGTCGTCGTCAAGAACGGGGAACTGCCGGCGCTTGTCTCGGTTGATGGAAACAGCCAGTTCGTCGAGGCCGTCCATGTGCCCTCGCCTGTCGATACGACGGGCGCCGGCGATTCCTTCAACGGAGCCTATCTGGCGGCGCGGTTGGCTGGTATCGCCCCCGCGCAAGCAGCTGCGTGCGCGCACGGCGTCGCAGCCGCCGTGGTGCAGATGCGCGGCGCGCTCGCGCCATTCGAAGTGCTGCAGACGGCATTCGAACAACAGGCAGCCGCCCTGCAGCCGTGAGGAACACCCCTCCGCCTAGGGAAGCCTGAACCGGTATTCAGTGATATGATGATATACCTCGCCCGGCAGAAGCGTTGCCTGCGGGAAGTATGGGCGGTTCGGGGCGTCGGGCCAGACCTGCGGCTCGAGGCAGAAACCGGAAAATGCCCTGTATGCAACGCCATGCAGCCCCGGAGCCACAGGCGCTATATGCTGCCCGACATATAGCTGCAGGCCCGGCTCGGTGGTCCACACCTCCATTTCAACGCCCGACGAGGCGCCCTGGACCCATGTCGCCTGGCGAAGCGGGCCGCGTGAAGCGGAAAGGCAGAAATTGACGTCGTAGGAAGTCGCTGCCTGATCGCCGGCCACGCCCACGGAGCGCACCTGCCTGAAGTCGAAAACCGTATCATCAACGGGCTCGACCGCACCGGTCGGAATCAGTTCCCGGTCGACCGGCAGGTAGCCTCCCGCATGGATCATCATACGGTGGCCAAGGATGTCGCCGGCGCCGCCGTCGTCGAGATTGAAATAGGAATGCTGCGTCAGGTTACAGACGGTCGGCTCATCCGCAGTCGCCGTCAGTTCGACCGACAGCGTGCCCGGAATCTTGAGCCTGTAGGTACAGGTCACATCAAGGGCGCCCGGAAACCCCATGGCTCCGGCAGGGTCGTGAAGACTCAAGGTGACGAAATCGCGCCCATGAAGGGCCACCGTCCAGGGGCGCCGGGAAAAACCATCGACGCCGCCATGGAGCATGTGCTTGCCCAGGAAATTGCGATCAAGCGAATGCCGGGTCCCGTCAAGGACAAATCGGCCGTCACGAATCCTGTTGGCGTAACGACCTACAACGGCGCCGAAATAATGCGTGTCCGTTTCGTAAGCTTCGAGGCTGTCATAGCCCAGGACCAGCGGGGCGTCATGGCCGGCCAGGCGCAAGTCCTGAATGATCGCGCCTAAACCGATGATGTTGGCCGTAAGACCGCCTCCGCGGATCGTGAACCGGCGAACGTCCTCACCCGCTTGCGTCGTGCCGAAGACTTCGCCGTCTTTCATGTCCGTTTGGTCGCAGCAATCCTCTTTCGGGGATCGCACGGCGACCGGTCAGAGACCAAGGCCGCCGATGCAGACATATTTGGTATCAAGGTAATCATCGATGCCCTGGTGACCGCCTTCGCGGCCAAGGCCGGATTCCTTCACGCCGCCAAATGGTGCTTCGGGTGTGGTGATGAGGCCTTCATTGACGCCGACCATGCCGTATTTCAGCCCTTCCATGACACGGAAGGCCCGGCCAAGGTCTCCAGTGTAGAAATAGGCTGCCAGGCCGAATTCCGTATCGTTGGCCAGCTTGATCGCCTCTTCTTCGGTTTCGAACTTGAAGACCGGGGCCACGGGGCCGAAAATCTCTTCCTTCATGAACTTCATGCCGGTGGTGGCGTCGGCGATAACGGTCGGCTGGAAGAACGAACCGCCGAGTTCATGCCGCTTTCCGCCTGCAACGACACGGCCGCCATTGGAGATGGCATCGGCGATGAACTCCTCGACCTTTTCCACCGCCTTCTCGTCGATCAGCGGCCCCTGCTGAACGCCGTCTTCAAGGCCGGAGCCCACCTTGAGCTGCTTCGACGCTTCGGCAAGCTTCTGCACGAATTCTTCATAGATGCCTGCCTGCACGAAGAAGCGGTTTGTGCAAACGCAGGTCTGGCCGGAATTGCGATACTTTGCGGTGATGGCGCCCTGTACTGCACGGTCCAGATCCGCGTCGTCGAAAACCAGGAACGGAGCGTTGCCTCCAAGTTCCATGGAGACCTTCTTCACGGTCGAAGCCGACTTCTCGATGAGGATCTTGCCCACCTCGGTGGAGCCGGTGAAGGTGATCTTCTTGACCAGCGGGTTGGTGCACAGCTCGTCGCCGATCTCGCCGGCCGAGCCGGTCACGATATTGACGACGCCTTTCGGAATGCCGACTTCTTCACACAGCGCACCCCAGGCCAGCCCGGAATAAGGAGTCTGCGATGCGGGCTTGACCACGGCCGTGCAGCCCGCAGCGAGGGCCGGACCGATCTTTCGCGAAAGCATCGAGGAGGGAAAGTTCCAGGGCGTGATTGCGGCGATGACGCCCACCGGTTCGCGATTGACGATGATCCGACGGTCAGCCCATGGCGAGGGCACGACGTCGCCGTAGGTGCGGCGCGCTTCCTCGGCAAACCACAGCACATAGGCAGCGGACGACGCAATCTCGCCACGCGATTCGGTAAGTGACTTGCCCTGCTCGATGGTGAGCAGTTCAGCCAGCGCGTCCTGGTTGTCCAGGATCGCGTCGTGCAGCTTGCGCAACAGTTTCGAACGTTCGAGCGCCGAAGTTTTCTTCCAGCTTTTGAAGGCCTCTTCGGCAGCTTCGATCGCCCGCCGAGTCTCGTTCCTGCCGGCCTTCGGCACGGTGCCAATCTTGAGTCCGGTTGCGGGATTTATGACGTCTATCGTCTGCCCGGAATCGGCCTGAACCCATTCTCCGTTGATCAGATTGGCCTGTTTCATGAAATGGCTGGTCTTCTGGAGCATGGTCTCGCCTCCGGTCGCTGCGCCTCGAACGCGCAGTTCATGTGAATTCGATTGGATACGCTCCCGCTTCAATGCGGTGCGCCGACGCGCCGCTCTTACTCCAGGGCGCACCTGGCAATCAATCCATATAGGACAAACTAAGCGCTGGACCAGCGGGAAGCAATGCGCTTGCCAATATTGTCAGACAATAAACGGGAACCGGACGAACACCCGCTGCGCCGGTCCCTCGCGACCTTCGGCCGACGAGCGCTTATTGAGGGCAGCAGACAATATTCGGCCTTTTCCTGCCCCAAAAAACCGACTAGACAGCCCGAACACCTATCGACGCTTCTGCTCGCAATCGAAGGAACAGAATTTGGCTACCACATTTGAAAAAGTCGCCAAGATCATTGCCGACACCAGCGAGATCGATATCGACACCATCACGCCGGAGAGCCACACGATCGACGATCTCGGCATCGACAGCCTCGATTTCCTCGACATCGTCTTTGCCATCGACAAGGAATTCGGCATCAAGGTGCCTCTCGAGACGTGGACGCAGGAAGTCAATGACGGCAAGGTCTCCACGGACGAGTATTTCGTCATGAAGAACCTCTGCGCAAAGATTGACGGCCTGGTGGCGGCCAAGAACGCCGGTTCCTCGGCCTGAAGGGTCTGGAGCCGGTCGCTTGACCGGGCCGCCCGCTCGCCTGATAACTGCCGCCCATGAGTCTCCATGACGTCCTGATCACCGGTATCGGCCTGGTTTCCTCGCTGGGCGAAGGCACGGATGCGCATTGGCGCAAGCTGACGACGCCGGGCTTGAGTCCTATTTTCGACGCGGAACGATTTGCGCCCTACACGGTCCATCCGCTGCCCGAGATCGATTGGAATTTGCAGATTGCCAAGCGGGGCGACCAGCGCCAGATGGAAACCTGGCAACGGCTTGGCACCTACGTTGCCGGCCTTGCGCTGGATGACGCGGGAATCAAGGGGGACGACGCGCTCTGCGCCAGCATGGACATGGTAGTGGCGGCTGGAGGCGGGGAACGTGATGTCACGGTCGACAACGCCATTCTGGCCGCTTCGGAGACGCGCACGGACTTCGACGTACTGCTGAACGAGAAGCTCACCACCGAGCTGCGCCCCACATTGTTCCTGGCCCAGCTTTCGAACCTGCTCGCCGGCAATATCTCCATCGTCCACAAGGTTACCGGCTCCTCGCGCACCTTCATGGGTGAGGAAGGAGCAGGCGGGGCGGGCCCCGAAAAGACGGCGGGCGCACTTGGTTCCGGCCAGTCAACGCAACGCCCCGCCGAGGGGGCCTCCACACCG
>QGUU01000571.1 GCA_003242525.1 Pseudomonadota bacterium
GTACCGGCACGTCCTCTATCTTGGGCGCGACACCAATTTTCCGCTGGCTCTGGAAGGGGCGCTCAAGCTCAAGGAAATCTCCTATATCCATGCGGAAGGTTACGCCGCCGGCGAACTCAAGCACGGCCCGATCGCGCTGATCGACGAAAACATGCCCGTCATTGTCATCGCGCCGCACGATCGCATTTTTGAAAAGACCGTATCGAACATGCAGGAAGTGGCCGCCCGGGGCGGCAAGATCATCCTTGTCACGGACGCCAAGGGGGCCGCGCATGCGACCATTTCCACCATGGAAACGATCGTGCTGCCCGACATTCCGGAAATCATCGCGCCGATCGTCTACGCCCTGCCGATCCAGATGCTCGCCTACTACACCGCCGTCTTCATGGGCACGGATGTGGATCAGCCGCGCAATCTGGCAAAGTCGGTGACGGTGGAGTAGCCGCGAAAACTTCCGGTTTCAAACCCGTCGCCACTAACCTATGTTGCCGCGCAGGAATGGCGGTGGAAGATGTCGGATCCCCTGAAGCTTTCGGCTATGACGCGCATCAGGAATTACTTCCTGACGGGCTTTATCGTCTGCGCGCCGTTGGCCATCACCGTGTATATTGCCTGGTCGTTCATCGGCTGGGTGGATTCCTGGGTAAAGCCCTATATTCCGGCGCGTTACAGCCCCGATAGCTATTTGCCATTTCCGGTGCCCGGGCTGGGGCTGATCGTGGCACTGGTGCTGATAACACTTATCGGCTTCCTCACGGCCAACATCGTGGGCCGCGCCATTGTCGGTTTTGGTGAGCGGCTGCTCGGCCGAACCCCCTTGGTGCGCGGCATATATGGTTCGCTCAAGCAGATCTTTCAGACCGTGTTCGCCGAAAAGGGCAACATGTTCCGCCAGGTCGGCATGGTGGAGTATCCGCGCAAGGATGTCTGGTCCCTGGTTTTCGTCGCCGGGGAGAAGGAAACGGAGATCGGCCATAAGCTCGACAAGCCGGGCGACCCCCTGATTGCCGTGTTCATGCCCTGTACGCCGAACCCGACCACCGGCTTCCTGATGTATGTACGAAGGTCCGAGATCGTCTTGCTGGATATGAGCATCGAGGATGCGGCCAAGCTGATCGTTTCGGCCGGCCTTGTGGCGCCGGCGGTCAAGCCGAAAGTGATGGTCGATGGCAAGCCTGTCGACGTTTCCAATCCGCAGCTTGCAAAGGCATCTCAGCCGGCGCGCAGCAATCTGACTGCCTCGTCACGCCCGAACAGATGAAGCAGCAACCGTAGCGCCTGGCCGCGTTCCGACTGCAGACCGGGATCGCGCGCCAGGACGAGACGTGCGTCGTCCCGGGCAGCTTCAAGCAGGTCGGAGTGAAGTTCAATGCGCGCCACCTGGAAGCCCGGAGTCCCCGACTGGCGAGTGCCAAGCAACTCGCCTTCGCCGCGCAGCTTCAGATCTTCCTCGGCGATGACGAAGCCGTCCTCGGTTTCGCGCATGACGGAAAGGCGGCGCTTCGCCGTCTCGCTCAGCGGCTCCTTGTAGAGCAGAACGCAGGAACTGGGCCTGGAGCCGCGCCCGACACGTCCGCGCAGTTGGTGCAATTGCGCCAGCCCGAAGCGCTCCGCGTGCTCGATCACCATGATGGTGGCATCGGGCACGTCGACGCCGACCTCGATGACCGTGGTGGCGACAAGCACTCTTGTCTCGCCGTCCTTGAAGGCGCGCATGGCCGCGTCCTTTTCGGTGCCCTTCATGCGCCCGTGAATAAGGCCCAGCCGGTTGCCGAAGACCGGCTCCAGCGCGGCATAGCGTTCTTCGGCCGACATGAGGCCCGCCTCTTCGGATTCCTCGACCAGCGGGCAGATCCAATAGATCTTTTGACCTTCGGCGATCGCGTCGCGGATGCGCTCCACCAGTTCGGAAAGACGTTGCATGGGCAGCGTTACGGTACGCACCTTTTGTCTTCCGGCCGGCTTCTCCGTGAGCCTGGATGTATCCATGTCTCCAAATGCGGTCAGCACCAGCGTGCGGGGAATGGGCGTGGCCGTCATCACCAGCATGTCGGGTGCATCTCCCTTCGCGCTGATGGCCAGCCGCTGGTGCACCCCGAACCGGTGCTGCTCGTCGATCACCGCCAGGGCGAGGTTTTTGAACGTCACCGCTTCCTGGAATAGCGCATGGG
>QGUU01000572.1 GCA_003242525.1 Pseudomonadota bacterium
AACCCGGAACGTTCCGCCACTGTGATCGGGTGCCGCCTTGGCACGCCGAGAGTCAGATCTTCCCTGTATACGCCATCGAAACGGGACGCAGGATCCCAGGGAGACAGATATGTCCGATATCGCCATTGCAGCACCAGAAGTCCGCCCCATTCCGGTTCGGGAATTGTTGCCCTGGGCCATATTCGGCGGCCTGCTGATGCTGATTGCCATCTATTTCGTCGGCGCGGAAGAAGGCGCCACCTCGCTGTTCGGCAGCATGTATGTGCACGAGTTCGTGCATGATGGCCGCCACCTGCTCGGCTTCCCCTGCCACTAGGGGTAAAGGACATGGTTGGAAACCTTCTTCTCCGCGGCATGGTCGTGGGGATAGTCGCCGGCTTGCTTGCATTTCCTTTCGCGCACTTTTTCGGTGAGCCGCAAATTGATTGGGCCATCGCACTTGAAGAGCAGGCCACAGCCGCGGAGTTGGCGGCGAGCGGCCAACCGGCCTCCGAACACGAAGAGCCGGAGCTTGTCTCGCGCTCGACGCAAGCGGGAATCGGACTGCTGACAGGCCTAGTCGTCTATGGCGCAGCCGTCGGCGGTCTTTTTTCACTGGTCTTTGCCTATGCCTATGGCCGCCTCGGTCGCCTTGGACCTCGCGCCACGGCGGGACTGCTTGCGCTTGGCGGGTTCATCGCCCTTGTCATCGTGCCATTCCTGAAATATCCGGCTACGCCTCCTGCCGTGGGGGACCCCGAAACGATCGGCGCCCGAACCGAACTGTTTTTCGTCATGATCGCGGTTTCGCTGATTGCAGCCGTCGCGGCGATCAGCCTGGCCCAGCGGCTTTGGACAAGGTATGGCGGCTGGAATGCCTCCATCATCGCCGGCCTCGCCTTCGTCGTCGTGATTGCCGTCGCGCAATATGCGCTTCCGACGGTCGACGAAGTGCCGGAAGGCTTCCCCGCCACGCTATTGTGGCAGTTCCGCACGGCGTCGCTCGGGCTACATCTGGTTTTGTGGGCAGTCGTGGGCCTGGGCTTCGGAGCGCTTGCCGAACGCAGCCTTGCCGGCGGCAGGATTGCAGGCTCGTCCCCGGCTGTCCGTTGAAGTGAAAACGATGCTGCGGCGCGCTCAACCGTCCTTGCGCGCCGCGCTAGTTTGCGCGGCCCTGGCGCTGGCAGCCACGGGACCGGCGTCGGCGCATTCCTCCCGCCGCTCTGCCGCAGACGACAGCGGCATTGCCATAAACGCCCTGACCCATGGGCAGATGGCGGTGATCTCAGACTATCGCTCGCAGATTCTCGCGCTTGCGGCACGCCAGCCCAATACGGACCGAACGTTCCGACGGCTCCGGAACTATGGAGCCATACAGTTCACCTATTGTCTCTGGGGCCTTGTTCCGGGCAGCGTGCGCGACGAGCACAGCCCCTTTAACGAATGCAGCCACGCCTATCTTTCGGCGGCGCATGCGCTGCTGCTTTACATGCAGGATATGCCGACCGGTGACCTGGCACTCCGGGCCGAACTGGAAGCGCTGCTTTCGCGCATCGATGCCGAAATGGTGCGCCGAGGCGCCTCCCTCGTGCTGTGCCAGTTCAGCGGCGGGGAATACAACACGGCCAGCCTGATCCGGCCAGACTGGCGACAGATACCTTCTCATCTTCCCAGCCTGCTTTCCTTCGGCGTGCTGGGATTGGGGTTGGCCGCGGGCACAATTGGCCTCAACTCCTCGAGAAGACGGCAAGCTTCCGCCTGACTCGATCCGGCGTCATTCCGTCCAGCTTCCATCAAAGCGCGCCGGCATGTCCGCGCCTATCCCACTCACGGATCGCCGATTGAATTAAATGAACGACTGTTTTATTACAGATCCGCTTGGGAGGAGTCATGGCGCGCAAGGCAGGCTCGTACGGCGAACGCACTGAGGCAGCTATCCGGGACGCTGCGCTCACGCTCATTGCGCGCCATGGCTACGAGGCCGTGTCTATGCGCCAGTTGGCCGGCGAGGTCGGCCTGCAGGCGGCAGCGCTTTACCGCTATTTCCCGACCAAGGAAGACCTTCTGTTTTCGCTCATGCTGCAGCATATGGAGGCACTCGACCGCGCATGGCAGGACGCTGTGCGCGAGTGCGCGGCCGATCCGCCCGGGCGCCTTGCCGCCTTTGTCCGGAACCACATCGCCTTTC
>QGUU01000092.1 GCA_003242525.1 Pseudomonadota bacterium
CAAGCAGGCGGCCAAGCCCCAGGAAGCCGGAAAGGTCACGGCGAGTTCGCTGAGGGCCTATTGCCCGAGAGTGACGCTTCGGGAAGGCACCGCCTATTTCAATACCTATGGCAGGGGCGGTCGGGGCAGCGCTGATGCCGAAGAGGCCAGCCAGAACGACTCGTCGAACATCGTTTACCAGGCTGCCATCACCGACGTTACTCGGGACTGCACTCACGACGGCACCACAATGACGCTGAATGTCGCCGTCGCGGGCAAGGTGGTGCCCGGGCCGCTCGGCAAGCCCGGCGACATCACCATGCCCATACGCATCGTGGTGATGCGCGGGACGGAGGTGCTCTATTCCAAGCTGCACCAGTACAAGATCCACATTTCCGACATGACGGCGGCTACCCAGTTCGTTTTCAACGACCCCGCCATCGCAGTACCCGAGCCCACCGCCGCCAACTATCAGGTTTTCGCCGGCTTTGACGAAGGCCAGCCTGCCGCCGCCAAGCCGCAGAGGAAGCGCGTCGTGCGCAAGAAGGCGCCGGCCACTGCGGCTGCTCCGGCACCTGCGTCCGAGGACGCGTCGCAGACCTCGATATCCGACATTCCGAGATAGGACAGACACACCGCGAGATGGCGAAGGCACGGTCAAGGGACGCGCTTACGCGTCCTGCCATTCGGACAGCGCCGCAATCACGCCCTTGAGCTCGGACCAGCGCCGAATGACGGTTTCCGCGCCGGCTTCAGTCAAGGCATCGGCGTGGCCGGGATAGCTATGCGCGGCGCCGGTGAAACCGATCACACGCATGCCGGCCCGCCTTGCGCCGGTGATGCCATGGACGGAATCCTCGATCACGAAGGTTGCGGCTGGATCGGCCCCTAGCGTCTTTGCGGCGTGGAGAAAGACATCCGGCGCCGGCTTGGGCTTGCCGCTAGGCGTCTCGAGTGCCGAAAATATGCCGCCTGCGAAAAGAGGGAGAAGCCCGGTTTTGCCCAGCGTGATTTCAATCCGCTCGGTGCGCGAGTTGGAACATATGCAGCGCGGCCCCGCAACAGCTGCAACAGCCTGGGCTGCCCCCTCGATCGCCCGCACATCCCTGGCCAATCTCTGGTCGATCAGCGCCTCTGCCTGATCGATCATGGAGGCCTGGAACGGAATGCCGGCCTTTTCCTCGATAGCGATGAGGATGTCCTTGAAGGTGAGGCCGGCATAGGTTTCGGCCAGTTCCTCCGGGGTGATTTCATATCCTGCTGCGGTGATGAGCTCGGCTTCGACACGCGCGGCTATGATTTCAGAATCGACGAGGACGCCGTCGCAATCGAAAATAACGAGATCTGGCTGGGACATGATGTTTTCGGCAACAGGTGGGCAGACGGGGGGCGGCATACATCATTGGGGCATGCACGGCAAATCCCTGCGTCGCTTCATTAAATCTTTACGCGAAACGGTAACCATAACGGCAGGTAAACAGTAATGCGTTGCGGGTGTAAAACATGTCGGCCGTGCGTCATCTCGACGAGCTTTCCTCCTTCCCCCAGAATGCCGAATGGCTCGACACGATCCTGAAAGGAGATTGCGTCGCCGCGCTGGATCGTCTCCCCGAGCACTCGGTCGACGTGATCTTCGCCGATCCGCCATACAATCTTCAGCTTGAAGGCGAGTTGCACCGGCCTGACCAGTCCAAGGTCGATGCTGTCGATGACCATTGGGACCAGTTCGAGAGCTTCGAGGCTTATGATGCCTTCACACGCGCCTGGCTGCTGGCTGCGCGGCGCGTGCTGAAACCCAGCGGGACGATCTGGGTCATCGGTTCATACCACAACATCTTCCGGGTCGGGGCCAAGATGCAGGATCTCGGCTTCTGGATCCTGAACGACGTGATCTGGCGCAAGACCAACCCGATGCCAAACTTCCGCGGCCGCCGTTTCCAGAATGCGCATGAAACGCTCATCTGGGCCTCGCGCGACCGCAACGCCAAGGGCTACACCTTCAACTACGAGGCCATGAAGGCGGCAAATGACGATGTGCAGATGCGTTCCGACTGGCTGTTTCCGATCTGCACCGGAGCCGAGCGGCTGAAGGACGAAAACGGGAGCAAGCTGCATCCGACCCAGAAGCCGGAGGCGCTGCTTGCCCGCGTGATCATGGCTTCGACCAAGCCGGGCGATGTGATCCTCGATCCGTTCTTTGGTTCCGGCACCACGGGGGCCGTCGCCAAGCGGCTCGGCCGCCACTTCGTCGGCATCGAGCGCGAGCAGG
This sequence comes from Pseudomonadota bacterium, assembly GCA_003242525.1. Taxonomy (GTDB): domain Bacteria; phylum Pseudomonadota; class Alphaproteobacteria; order Rhizobiales; family Rhizobiaceae; genus Mesorhizobium. The sequence goes on from QGUU01000092.1 coordinate 2,249, forward strand.
CCTATATCGACGCTGCAAACGAACGGATCGCAGCGGTACGACCGCTGGAGCGGGAGGACATTTCCGTGCTGGCCGGCAAGAGGGCGGAACCGCGAGTGGCTTTCGTCAGCCTGATCGACAGCGGCCTGGTGCGGCCGGGTGCTACGCTCTACGACGCCAAGAGGCGCTGGTCGGCGAAAGTGCGCGCGGACGGTACGCTGGCGGTCGGCTCAAGCGCCGGCTCGATCCACAAGATGGGCGCCCTCGTGCAGGGAATCGATGCCTGCAATGGCTGGACCTTCTGGCACTACGAGCGTGCGGGAGGGCTGACCCCGATCGATGAACTGCGCCGCATCGCCCGCCTGGGAATGGAGAGGGCGGGCGCGTAGCCGCAACAAATCCATCGCGTCAGCCCGCGGCGTCACGAGGCGCGCCGGCCGCTCGCGCCTGCTGTTCAGACCCGTATTCCCAGTCGATCAAGGTCACGAATCAGCGTCTGTGCGTCCGTGAACTGCACCGCCTGCCAGCCTGCTGCCTTTGCGCCTTCGACGTTTTTCGGGCTGTCGTCAATGAACAGGGAGGCGGCGGGATCGAGGCCGAAGGCCTGTGCATGGTGCCTGTAGATCGCCACGTCGGGCTTGATGAGCCGGACGTCGGCCGAGACTGTGACACCCCGCGGGCGCTTGAGAAATGGAAAGCGTTCCGTTGCTTCCCGGAACGTGTCGGAGGCGAAGTTGGTAAGCATCGTGACGTCGCGCCCGGCATCGATCAGCGCTTCCATGATGGCGACGCTGTCTTCATAGGCATGCGGTACCATTTCATGCCAGAGCCTGCGGAAATTGCGGATATTCTGCTCGTGGGCGGGATGCAGCTCGATCAGCAGCGCCTCGGCCTCTTCCCAGGTCCGACCGCGGTCCTGCTCGAGATTCCATTCGCCCGTGCAGACATTTTCGAAGAACCATTTGCGTTCTTCCGGATCGGGAATCAGGCGGCTGAACGGCAGATCGGGGTCGTAATGGATAAGCACCTTGCCGATGTCGAACACGATGTGGCGGATTTCCGTCATCTTTTCCCTGCTCGTTTTGTCGTTCCCGAAAGTGCTGCCTCGATGGCCTTTTTAATGACCGTCGGCAAGGCCTCGCCGGAAATCTCCGCTGGGCCAGACCAGAAGTGCCCTGGAGGCGCTGGCCCGTCATAGCCTGCGCGAAAAACCGCAAGCTCCAGCGCGAAATGCGTGAATATGTGGGTGATGCTTCCGCAGGCGACCCAGTCTGCGAGGAAGGGTGCGGCCGCTGGGGTCGATTCCCCGTCCTGCCGCGCCGTCCAGTCCGTGGTCGGAACCTCGGTCATGCCGCCGAGCAGACCGGAGGTCGGCCGCTTTCGCAGCAATATGGCACCGTCTTCCCGCACGGCGACAAAAGCCGCCCCCCTCCGCGCGGGCCTTTCCTTGCGTGCCAACCGTACGGGGTAGAATTCGGGATCGCCTGCACGCAGTGCGGTGCAATCTTCACGCAGTGGACAGAGCATGCAGCGAGGCCGCTTTGGCGTGCAGACGGTTGCGCCGAGATCCATCATGGCCTGGGCGAAATCGCCGGGACGGCTTGCCGGGACAAGGCGCTCTACCAAGGCGCGTATTTCCGTCTTCGCCTGCGGTAAGGGCGTCGTTACGGCGAACAGCCGGGAAACCACCCTTTCCACATTGCCGTCGACCACAGCCGCCTGTCTGTCGAAGGCGATGGCCGCGATGGCGGCCGCCGTATAGGGGCCGATGCCGGGCAGGGTACGTAGCCCTTCTTCTGTATCCGGGAACTTGCCTCCGGCCGCTGCAATCCGTTCAGCACAGGCCTTCAGGTTGCGCGCGCGTGAGTAGTAGCCAAGGCCGGCCCAGGCCTTCATGACATCCTCGCGCTGCGCCGCAGCCAGTGCATCGACAGTCGGCCATTTGTCGACGAACGTGTTGAAATAGGCCTTTACTGCCTCCACGGTGGTCTGCTGCAGCATGACTTCGGACAGCCAGACGCGGTAGGGGTCCGGCCGCGCGCCATTCGCCAGGTCCCGCGGCGCCACCCGCCAGGGCAGTTCGCGGTGGTGCGCGTCATACCAGGCAAGCAGGCGCGGCGCGATTTGCGAATGCACGACGTTGCCGGGCTTGCGGTGGGGCCGCTGCGGTGCCATTGATCGAAGAACCGTTATTGTGCCGGCAGAGCCGGTCGAACTGGAGAACGCATGGCAGCGAAAACGCGGTTCGGCAATCCCGTTCCGGTGAGCGACGTCGCCACGGGCATTCTCGACCCGGTGCTGCGCAAGCGTGCCGGAATTTCGGTCGGGCTGGCGCAGTCCTGGGAGGAAATCGTCGGGCCGAGACTGGCCACTGCCTCGCGGCCCGAAAAGATTCAATGGCCGCGCCGCCTGAATGAGGAAGATCCCTTCGAGCCGGCCACACTCGTCATTGCCTGCGAGGGCATGGCAGCCCTTCACCTTCAGCACCAGACCGGCGAAATTGTTTCCCGCGTCAATGCATTTCTGGGTTTCAACGCTATCGGACGGGTCCGCATCGTACAGAAACCCCTGAGCGGGCAGCACAAGCCGCCTCGGCCGACTCCTCGACAACTATCCGGCGCAGAACGGGCTCGTCTGGCAGAGGTGGTGGCTCCGCTCGAGGATGACGGCCTGCGCACCTCGCTGGAGCGGCTCGGGGCGTCTATATTGGGGCAACGAAAATAGGATTCTCGCATATTCGTGATTGCCCTTGGCGATGTTGCCGATTGGATTGCCCGCCACGATGCCTTAATTCGCGCAAACTCTCGCCTTTCCGTGCCATTGCGTTGCACAATCAAAGTTCCATCAGGTGATTCGCATGACCCGCATCCTGTCCCGCAGAATGGTTCTTTCCTCGCTCGCCATGATGCCGGCGGCGCTGGCCACTGTGGCATGCAGCGACTCGGGAGCGGAGGCGGAGGCGCAGACCACGGCTCCGGCTGCTCCGGCGGATGGCGCAAAGCCTGCCACCGAGGCTCCGGCGGCGCAGGGCACGGTCGACATGGCCAAATTGCTCGAGCCCGGCGCGCTGCCTGACAAGGTGTTGGGCAAGGACGATGCTCCCGTCACGATCGTCGAATATGCCTCGATGACCTGCCCGCATTGCGCGCATTTCAACGAGGCGACCTTCCCGGAGCTGAAGAAGAATTACATCGACACCGGCAAGGTGCGGTATATCCTGCGCGAATTTCCCTTCGATCCGCGGGCGGAGGCCGGCTTCATGCTGGCGCGTTGCGCGGGCGACAATTACTACGCCATGATCGACGTGCTGTTCCGCCAGCAGATGCAGTGGGCGGCGGGCGAAAATACCAAGGATGCGCTGCTGCAGATCTCCCGACTGGCCGGTTTTACACAGGAGAGCTTCAACGCCTGCTTGACGGACCAGAAGCTTCTCGACCAAGTCAGGGCGGTGCAAAGGCGCGGCGCCGACGAATTCAAGGTGGATTCGACGCCGACCTTCTTCATCAACGGCAAGACCTACAAGGGGGCATTGTCGATTGCGGAAATGTCCGCCATCATCGACCCGCTGCTGTGAGGCTTCCTTAGCCTCCGGGCTCCCGCGTCTGCGCGGGCGGGAGTTTTGCGCATGAAGTTTTCGCGCCTCCGCCTGCTCGGTTTCAAGTCCTTCGTCGATCCCGGCGAGTTCGTCATCGAGCGCGGCCTGACCGGCATCGTCGGGCCGAACGGCTGTGGCAAGTCCAACCTTGTCGAGGCGCTGCGCTGGGTGATGGGCGAAAGCTCATACAAGAACATGCGCGCGTCCGGCATGGACGACGTGATTTTTTCCGGTTCGGCCACCCGGCCGGCGCGCAATACGGCCGAAGTCACGCTGTTTCTCGACAATTCGGACCGTACGGCGCCGGCTGCCTTCAATGATTCCGACGAATTGCAGGTTTCACGTCGGATCGAGCGGGAGGCGGGCTCCGTCTACCGGATCAACGGCAAGGAGGCGCGCGCCAAGGATGTGCAGCTTCTATTCGCCGACCAGTCCACTGGCGCGCGTTCTCCCTCCATGGTCGGCCAGGGCCGTATCGGCGAGCTCATCCAGGCCAAACCGCAGGCGCGGCGCGCCCTGCTTGAAGAAGCCGCAGGCATATCCGGCCTGCACAGCCGCCGCCACGAGGCGGAATTGCGGCTCAAGGGAGCAGAACAGAACCTTGAGCGGCTGGATGATGTCGTCGGCGAATTGCAGGGGCAGATAGAAAACCTGAAGCGCCAGGCCCGCCAGGCTTCCCGTTTCAAGAATCTTTCGGCCGAAATCCGCAAGGCAGAGGCGATTCTGCTGCATCTGCGCTGGACCATGGCCAAGCAACAGGAGGCAGAGGCACAATCCGCCCTGTCTGCTGCCACGTCGCTGGTTGGCGAGCGCGCTGCTGCCCAGATGAACGCGGCAAAGGAGCAGGCCGTAGGCGCCCACCGCCTGCCTGAACTGCGCGAGGCCGAAGCTTCGGCCGCGGCTGCCGTTCAGCGCCTTTCGATCGCAAAGGCCCAGATCGAGGAGGAGGCAGGCCGCATACGCGCCCGCCAGGCCGAGCTTGACCGTCGGCTCGAACAACTCGACGCGGACATAGCGCGCGAGGAGCGCATGGTGCGCGACAACGCCGACGTTCTGGAGCGTCTGGCCGAGGAAGAACGCCAGCTGAATGCGGAAAACGCAGGAGCCTCCGAGCGGGAAGCAGCCAAGCACGCTGCCTTCGAAAGCGCCGCAGCTGCGCTGGCGCTCAGCGAGAAGGCGTTGGCAGCACTGACCGCCGAGCGCGCGGAGGCGGCTGCCCAGCGCAACCAGTTCGAGCGCACGCTGCGCGAGGCTGTCGAGCGGCGTGACAGGCTTGCCCGGCAACTCGCTGATGTGGACCGTGAGGCGGGAGAGATAGCCGCGAGGCTCGCCGAATTGCCAGATCCCGCCGAGAAGCGCGCATTGGTGGAGGAAGCGGAAGCCAAGCTCGCTGCTGCCGATGCCGCCGCCATAGCCGCTGAAAAGGCGGTCGGGCAGGCGAGGGCGGCCGAAGCCGCGGCGCGTGCGCCTCTGCAGGAGGCGAAGGCGGAGCTTGCGCGTATCGAGACGGAGGCGCGCACCCTCGCAAACATGTTGAATGCCGCCGCGGGTGGCGGCCAGTTTCCGGCGGTTGTGGAACAGATCGGTGTCGACCGCGGATTCGAGACGGCTCTGGGGGCGGCGCTGGGAGAAGATCTCGACGTACCTCTCGACAGCAGCGCGCCCGTCCATTGGGGTGACAGCGAACCGCACCCGCACGATCCGGCCCTGCCGGAAGGCGTGATTTGCCTCGCCTCGGTGGTGCGTGCGCCGCCGCAGCTTGCTCGCCGCCTGGCGCAGGTCGGCATTGTCGATGCCGCTGACGGTCCACGCCTGCAGAAGTTGCTTGCGCCTGGCCAGCGCCTGGTTACCAGGGAGGGCGACTTGTGGCGCTGGGACGGTTTTGTAGCCAGCGCGGACGCGCCTACTCCGGCGGCTCTGCGGCTGGCGCAGAAGAATCGCCTTGCGGAACTGAATGCGGCCGCCGCAGAGGCAACGCAAAAAGTCCGCGCCTTCGAGGAGCGCCTGGCAGAAGCAGAACGCACGGCGCGTGAGAGCGCCGAGGCCGAACGCCACGCGCGCGATGCATGGCGCGCCGCACAGCATGCCGTCGGCGCGGCGCGAGAAACGCTGGCGCGCGCGGAAAAGGCAGCGGGCGAACTTTCCAGCCGGCGGGCCGCACTGGAAGAGGCCCGGGCCCGCATAGCCGAAAGCCACGCTGAGGCGGCGGCCGCGGCTGACGATGCACAGGGCAGGCTCTCCGCGGCCCCCGATCTCTCGGATCTTCAGAAACGTCTCGACGCGCTTACCGCAACGG
>QGUU01000573.1 GCA_003242525.1 Pseudomonadota bacterium
TAGTCCGAGCGCGGATACCGGCAGGACGATTCGCACCAGCGTATCCCAGCCCCAGCCGTTGTAGACGGCGCCCGACATGAGTGAAGCAAATGCCACGGAGGAGAACAGGACGAAGTCGTGGAAGCCTTGCGCGCGGCCCTTTTCCTCAGGACTGTAGCATTGCGCCACGATGGAGGTGGCGCCGATGAAGGCGAAATTCCACCCCAGGCCGAGCAGGATGAGCGCTGTCCAGAACTGCCAGAGCTGCACGCCGGACATGGCAACCAGAGCGCAGCCTATCAGAAGCAGAAAGCCGCCGGCCACGACCGCCGGAGCGCCGAAGCGATGAATCAGGCGTCCGGTGAAGAAGCTCGGTCCGAACATCGCCATCACGTGCCAGGAAATGCCAAGCGTAGCCTCGTCCGCCGAAAAGCCGCATCCGACCATGGCCAGCGGCGCGCCCGTCATGACGAAGGTCATCAGTGCGTAAGAGGCAACCGCGCAGCCCAAGGCGACAGCGTATCTCCGTTGCGTGACGATCTGGGCAAGCGAGCGGCCGCCGCCGTGGACGTCGGCATGAGACTCGTGCGGGGCATCGGTGCGCAGGAAAAGCAGGATCAACGCGCCGATTGCAGCCAGAACGATTATGGCCGCAAAGGAACCCGCAAACGGTATCGGCACCAGCAGGTCGTGCGTGTAGATCACCGTCTGGGGGCCAAGAATTGCAGTGACGATGCCCCCGGCGAGCACGTATGAAATGGCGCGCGCCTTGAAGCGTGGGGGAGCGCTGTCGGCCGCGGCGAAACGGAACTGCTGCACAAAGGCGTTTCCGGCGCCGACCAGCAGCAGACCGAAGGCGAACAGCCAGAAGCTGGAGTTGAACAGCGCCATTGTGGCCACCAGTCCGCCAAGGGCTATGAAAAGCGTGCCTGCCAGGAAGCCATTGCGCTGGCCGAGTGCGCGGATGAGGGCAGCGGCGGGCAATGCCCCTGCCGCCACCCCAATATTGAACCCGGTCAACGGGGCCGTGGCCAGCGACTTGTCAGCGCCGAGAAGGAAATCACCCGCCAGCGCCCCGAGCGCGAAGCAGATAGGCGCACCCGAGCCGAGCACAGCCTGCGCTGCCGAAAGGACCAGGGCCGTGCGCCGAGCTTCACGGGTGCCGACGTCGCCAGCCGCGACGTTCACGCTCCCTTCCCCCGTCCTTCACCGCGTACGCGACGCGCGATCCGGTCCAGCACCGCGTTGACCAGTTTGGGCTCTTCCTCCTCATAGAAGGCCTTGGCGATGTCCACATATTCGGAAACGATCACCGCAACCGGCACATCCTCGCGCTTCATCAGTTCGTAAACACCGGCCCGCAGAATGGCGCGAAGCGTCGAATCGAGCCGAGACAGGGGCCAGTCGTCCGTCAGCGCCTGGCGAATGATCGGATCGATGGTCTTCTGGTTCTCAACCACGCCGGCAAGGATGGCGCGAAACCATTGCGGATCGGCTTGGCGATAAAGCGCGCCGTCCACCTCCTTGCCAAGGCGGAAGGCCTCGTATTCGGCCGTGGTTTCCAGCAGGCCGGTGCCGGCGACATCCATCTGGTAGAGCGCCTGCACGGCCGCCAGGCGCGCGGCGCCGCGCTTGTTGGCAGGGCGGGCCGAAGTGCCGGAAGTCCTGGGATTGCTCACGCCCCGCCCCCAAGCCTGTCCTTCAGCGCGATCATGGTGAGCGCGGCACGCGCTGCGAAACCGCCCTTGTCGCCCTCGTTCTTGCGCGCGCGCACCCAAGCCTGCGCATCATTTTCGGTGGTGAGAATTCCATTGCCGATGCAGATTCCTTCCTGCACGGAAAGATCCATCAACGCACGTGAAGATTCGTTGGCAACAATATCGAAATGATAGGTGTCGCCACGAATAACGGTGCCGAGGGCAACGAAGCCGTCATAGACGGTGCCGCCTGCCGCAGCGGCATCCAGCGCAAAGGTAATCACCGCGGGAATCTCCAGCGAACCCGGCACGGTGACGACGTCGTAGGTGGCTCCAGCCTCGTCAAGGGCGCTCGTCGCACCCTCCAGCAAAGCGTCGGCCAGCCCATCATGAAAACGGGCCTCGACGATAAGGAGATGCACCTGACGTGCGGGAGGGAGAAATGCCTGTCTTTTATAAAAACATAAGCCGCCCACAGACACA
>QGUU01000093.1 GCA_003242525.1 Pseudomonadota bacterium
GGAGGGCGCATTCGCCGGCCCCCCGTTTGGAGTGCGGGGCCGGGGTCTTCCAGAGGGTCGATGCCATCACCCTGCCCTCTGCACCATGGCTTCGACGGCGCCGATCAGCATCTCCAGGTCCTGCGGCCGCGACAGGCGGTGGTCGCCCTGCGGGATCAGCGACAGGGTCACGTCGTCGGCCGGCAACAGGCTGGCAAGCTTCATGGCATGCGCGGGCGGAACGTCCGGGTCGTCGAGGCCCTGCAATATGTGTACGGGACAATGCGTGTCGATCGGGCCGGTCATGACAAGATTGTCGCGTCCGTCCTCGATCAGCGCCCGTGTGTAGATGTATGGCTGGTCGGAATATTCCGAGGGTTCCTCGAAATAGCCTTTCTCGGCGAGGTCGCGGCGCTGCGCGTCGGTCAGCTTCGGTTCGACCAGTTCGGCGGTGAAGTCGGGAGCAGGGGCCAGCAGCACCAGGCCTGCGACGCGCTCTTCGCCCTGCCTGCGAAGTTCCTGCACCATCCGCAGCGCGATCCAGGCACCCATCGACGAACCGACCAGGATCTGGCTGCCTTCGGTAAAGCGGCGGAAGACGGCAAGGCTCTGGGCAAGCCAGCTTGAGATGGTTCCCTGGGCAAAGTCGCCGCCCGATTCACCGTGGCCGGCATAGTCATGACGCAGGAAGGCCCTGTCGTTTGCAGCCGCCCAGGCAGAAAGCGTTTCGGCCTTCGTGCCGAGCATGTCGGACTTGTATCCGCCCAGCCAGACCAGCCCGGGTTGCCTGCCCGGCTGGCGGCGGAACGCGATCGCGGTTCCGGCGACGTCGAGGAATTCGGGTTGCGTCTCGGCCATGACTTTTCCTTTTCTGGCGGCGACTTTTGGCACAGGCTGCCCCGCGCGAAAAGCGCCCTGATCAGTAGGGAAGTTGGCGCACGGATGCTATGCACAGGTGATTTTTTGTTGCCGCTATGCTATTGACTTGGATTGGGCGCTCACCAAATTGGCGCTCCCACCCTAACCCTGAAGGCAATAGCTCGAGGAGATTACGACCATTCGCAGACCATTCAAGGCAGCAGCGCCCACCAAGGAAGGGCCGCGCGCAAATCGGGATATCCGCGTTCCCCGCGTCCAGCTTATTGACGCTGACGGCAAAAACCGCGGAGAAGTTTCCACTCAGGAGGCATTGTTGCTGGCGGAAGAGGCCGGTCTCGACCTTGTCGAGATTTCGCCGAACGCAAATCCGCCCGTCGCCAAAATTCTAGATCTCGGCAAGCTGAAATACGCCAACCAGAAGAAGGCCGCCGAGGCGCGCAAGAACCAGCGGATCATCGAGATCAAGGAGATCAAGATGCGTCCGAACATCGACGACCACGATTACGATGTGAAGATGAGGGCCGTGCGCCGCTTCTTCGAGGAAGGCGACAAGGTCAAGCTCACCCTGCGTTTTCGCGGCCGCGAGATGGCCCATATGGAGCTGGGTATGCAACTCCTCAACAGGGTGCGCGAGGAAGTCGCGGGCATCGCCAAGGTCGAGGCCGAGCCCAAGCTCGAAGGCCGGCAGATGATGATGGTGCTGGCGCCGCGTTGAGGGACGGCAGGCCAGGCTTCATGAACAGGCGCCTCGCTCCGGCGAGGCGCCTTTTTTCCGCCTGACGGGCCGGGCAGAGAAGATCGACAGGAGGTGGCGTCAAATGGCGGGCAAGGTACTGGGCAGGAAGCGTCCCTTCAGCATGAGCAGCTATCAGGCCATGCGCCGCCTGGTGCTGGCGGTATTGATCTTCGTGCTGCTGGCCGCACTTCTGTTCGGCCAATCCCTGTTCCCGCCTGAATCGGTCGTTCATGAAACCATCGAGGCCGTCGGCCTGTTGCTGATCTTCCTCGGCATCATCGGACGGCTCTGGGCCACGCTCTACATCGGCGGGCGCAAATCCTTGGAGGTCGTCAGCGGCGGACCCTATTCTATCACTCGAAATCCCCTTTACGTCTTCTCGACCGTCGCTGCCGCTGGCGTCGGCGCGCAGATGGGGTCAATCCTGGCCATGATCGGCTTTGGCCTGTCGTGCGCACTGGCCTTCCACATCGTGATCCTGCGCGAGGAGGAATATCTCAGGGAGATGCTCGGCTCGCCCTACGAGGCCTACATGGTCAGGGTGCCACGCTTCATCCCGGATCTTTCCCTTTACGACGAAGGCGACACGGACAGTTTCAGGCCGAAGTTGCTCCTGAACACGCTGCTCGACGGTCTCGTCTTTCTCGCGGCCATGCCTTTCTTCGAATCGATCGACGCCCTGCAGCTGTCGGGGTACCTGCCGGTTCTTTTCCGGCTTCCCTGATCTGGCGCGCCGGCAGGTCGGTAGTTGCGCGATGCCTCGCTTTGCATTATGAGGGCCGCGTCCAATAAAAACCGCCCGGCAGGGCATGCCGTGGCGGTTTCGTGTGCTTTCCGGGGCTTTGGTCGGCCCGGGAAACTAGAACAGGGGCCTCGCAGCCCCGGCAAGGAGAAGCAAAATGCCCAAGATGAAGACCAAATCCGCTGCCAAGAAGCGGTTCAAGATTACCGCAACCGGCAAGGTCCTGGCGCAGGCCGCTGGCAAGCGCCATGGCATGATCAAGCGCACCAACAAGTTCATCCGCGACGCTCGCGGAACGATGGTCCTGGCCGAACCCGACGGCAAGAAGGTCATCAAGAACTTCCTGCCCAACGGCGGCGGCCTGTGAGCCGGCTGGAAGCGATAGCAAGGAGATCATGACATGCGCGTAAAGAGAGGCACGGTCGGCCGGGCCAAGCACAAGAAGGTCCTGAAGGCCGCCAAGGGTTTCTATGGCCGCCGCAAGAATACGATCCGCATCGCCAAGCAGGCGGTCGAGAAGTCGCTGCAATACGCCTATCGCGACCGCAAGGTCCGCAAGCGTAATTTCCGGGCGCTCTGGGTTCAGCGCATCAACGCTGCCGCTCGCGAGCACGGCCTGACCTATGCCCGTTTCATCGATGGCCTCAACAAGGCGGGAATCGAAATCGACCGCAAGGTCCTGTCGGATATGGCCATCCATGAGCCGCAGGCTTTCGCGGCGCTGGTCAAACAGGCCAAGGAAGCGCTCGAATATCTGAAAGGCACAACGCCAAACGCTTTTGAAAGCGCAGTCGCCTAAGGCCGCCGCGCTTCCCAAGCTTTCAAGAATCTGATTTGGGAAACCCGCGCCGGCTGGGCTGGCGCGGGTTTTTCTTGGTAAAGGCAATGACCGACCCTAAACCCGAAACCCTGGACATGGCGGGACTTGCGGCGCTGGCGGCGCAAGCCGGCCCGCGCATCCAGAGCTTCGAGGTCGGCGGCCGCAAGGTATGGGTCAAGCGCGCCGCCAGAAGGCGCGAGCCCGGCCATCACCTGCAAGCTTTGATGTCGCTTGGCCTCCCGGGCAGCATTTACCGCCCGGCCCCTGCCGAGGTGGGGGATGCGGCAAGTCGCGGCGAGGCTCGCCGCCTGCGCCAGTTCCAGGCCAAGGGAATCGATGTCCCCGAGCTTCTTTTCGAAGGGCCGGGCGTGTTGATCCTTGGCGATTGCGGCCTCACGATCGAAGCGCGGCTTCGCCTTTTCCGCGACGCTGGCCAGATGGCTGCCCACGACGACCTTCTCGTTGCCATGGCCCGGAGCCTGGCCGCGGTTCATGCCCTGGGCCTGGTGCATGGGCGCCCGCATCCTCGCGACATGTTTGTTCGCGAGGGCAGGATCGGCTTCATGGATTTCGAGCAGGATCCCCTTCGCGCCATGAGCCTTGTCCGGGCGCAGGCCCGTGACGCGTTGTTCCTTTTCGGATTCGTTTGCGACATGGCCGTGTTGCCGGAAACCCCAATGCGCGCCTGGGAGGCCTGGAGTGCACATGTGCCTGCGGCCGTGCCTGGGCAATTGGCCGCGACGCTGAAGGGAATGAAGGCGCTGGTCCTGGCAGGAAGGCTGGTTTCCCGCATCAGGCAAGGCTCGGACCTGCGCCGCTTTCTCGCCGGCACCGGGTTTCTTTGCTCGGTTCTGGAAAAATCGAAAATGCCGGAGAACTATCCGGTGAACATGCAGGCGCAGGTGGCGCAGACGGCAGGAGAGACGAACGGCAATGACCATCACGCTCGATAATCCGGACCTGGCCAGGCTCGAGGCCACGCTCATGGCCGAGATCGCCGCGGCGCAGGACGAAGCCGCCCTCGAGGCTGTGCGGGTTTCCGCACTGGGCAAGAAGGGCTCGGTTTCGGAACTGCTGAAGACCCTGGGTTCGATGACGCCGGAGGAGCGGCAGGTAAAGGGGCCTGCCATCAACGGGCTGAAGACGAGGGTGGCGGACGCGCTCGCCGCCCGCAAGGCCGACCTGAAGGATGCGGCCGTCGCTGCTCGGCTGGCGGCCGAGAAGGTGGACGTGACGCTGCCGGTGCGCCAGTCGCCCGCCGAGCGGGGCCGAATCCATCCCATCAGCCAGGTGATCGACGAAATCGCGGCCATCTTCGGGGATCTCGGCTTCTCGATCGCCGAGGGGCCGGACATCGAGACCGATTACTATAATTTCACTGCGCTGAATTTCCCCGAAGGACACCCTGCGCGCGAGATGCACGACACCTTCTTCTTTCATCCGGATGAGAACGGTGAGCGCAAACTCCTGCGCACGCACACCTCGCCCGTGCAGATTCGGACCATGGAGGCACAGAAGCCACCGATCCGCATTGTCATTCCGGGCAAGACCTACCGCCAGGATTCCGACGCCACCCACTCGCCGATGTTCCACCAGGTCGAGGGGCTGGTGATCGACCGCACCGCCAATGTCGCCAATATGAAGTGGGTGCTGGAAGAATTCTGCAAGGCCTTCTTCGAGGTGTCTTCGGTCAAGATGCGCTTCCGGCCTTCCTTCTTCCCCTTCACCGAGCCTTCGCTGGAAGTGGACATTCAGTGCGACCGTTCGCGACCGGGCGAGGTGCGCTTCGGCGAGGGCAGCGACTGGATGGAGATTCTGGGTTGCGGCATGGTGCACCCCAATGTGCTGCGCGCCGGCGGTCTTGATCCGGACGAGTATCAGGGCTTTGCCTGGGGCATGGGCATCGACCGCATTGCCATGCTGAAATATGGCATGCCGGATCTCCGCCCCTTCTTCGACGCCGACATTCGCTGGCTGTCGCATTACGGTTTTCGGCCGCTCGACATGCCGACATTGTTTGGGGGCTTGAGCTCATGAGGCGGGCGAAACAGGCCGGCCGGACCGGGCTATCGGTCGGTGCGAGGGCTGTCGCGCGCGTGGCGGCATTTGGCCCGGGACCCGGCTCGCCGGCGCGCGCCTGGGGCCAGTGGAAATGCGGCGGGAGGGGAAATTGGAGTGCCTTCCCATGAATGAACAGTCTCCCCAGCCCATTCAGATGACCCACACTGGCGGCTGCCGCTGCGGCGCCGTCCGTTTCGAGGCCAGCGCCGAGCCGCATCAGGTCAGCTATTGCCATTGCAGCGACTGCCGCCGCGCCAGCGGCGCGCCGGTGTCAGCCTTCGTGGGCTTCAAGGTCGGCCAGGTCGCCCTTGATGGCCGGGCGTTGAAGACCTACGAGAACGGCCCGGTGACGCGCTCCTTTTGCGGCACCTGCGGCTCGCCCATCGCCTATTTCGATGCGCGGCTGCCGGACAATGTCTGGTTCATGCTCGGCGCCTTCGATCAGCCGGCCTACTTCAAGCCCACGCTGCACGCCTATGTGCGCGAGCAACTCCCCTATGTGCACATGCCGGACGGCCTGCCGCGCCATCTCAAGAGCAGCGTGCCGAGACCCGAAGAGACAGAGCAATGAAATTCACCCTTTCCTGGTTGAAGGACCATCTCGAAACCGATGCCTCGCTCGACGAGATCGTAGAGCGCCTCACCGCCATCGGCCTCGAGGTCGAGCATGTCGACGACAAGTCGGCGCTGAAGCCTTTTGTCATCGCCAGGGTCCTTACGGCGAAGAAGCACCCTGATGCCGACAAGCTCCAGGTGCTGACTGTCGATATCGGCAACGGCAAGGAGCCGGTGCAGGTCGTCTGCGGCGCGCCAAACGCACGCGCTGGCCTGGTCGGAGCCTTTGCCGCGCCGGGGACCTATGTTCCTGGCATAGACGTCACGCTCTCGGTCGGCAGGATCCGCGGCGTGGAAAGCCATGGCATGATGTGCTCGGAGCGGGAATTGCAGCTTTCCGACGAGCACACCGGCATCATCGACCTGCCGGACGACGCGCCGGTCGGTAGCTCCTTCGCAGCCTGGGCAAAGCTCGACGATCCGGTGATCGAGATCAATCTGACGCCCAACCGGCCCGACGCTACCGGCGTTTATGGCATTGCCCGCGATCTTGCGGCGAGCGGGCTGGGAAGGCTCAGGACGCAGCCCGTGGAGCCGATCGAGGGCGAGGGTGAATGTCCGGTCAGGGTGACGATCGAGGCGCCGGACCTGTGCCCCGGCTTTGCCCTGCGGCTCGTGCGCGGCGTCAGGAACGGCCCCTCGCCGAAATGGCTGCAGCAGCGGCTCTTGGCGATCGGGCTGCGTCCCATCAACGCGCTGGTGGACATCACCAACTACCTCACTTTCGATCGGGGTAGGCCGCTTCACGTATTCGATGCCGGTAAGGTTGCCGGCAACCTGTCGGTGCGGCGCGCGCGCGACGGCGAGGAGGTTCTGGCGCTGGATGGCAGGACGTACCGGCTCACTTCCGGCATGTGCGTCATTGCCGACGAAAAGGGCGTGGAATCCATCGCAGGCGTCATGGGCGGCGAGCATTCGGGCAGCGACGAAGGCACGACCGACGTCCTGATCGAATCGGCCCTGTGGGATCCGATCAACATCGCGCGCACTGGCCGCAGCCTCGGCATCATCACCGATGCGCGCTACCGCTTCGAGCGCGGCGTCGATCCGGAGTTCATGGTGCCTGGGCTGGATCTGGCCACGCGCATGGTCCTCGATCTCTGCGGTGGCACGCCTTCGCGCAGGCATGTCGTGGGTTATGCCGGATACAAGCCAAAGGTGATCGCTTTCCCCTTCTCGGAGGTGAAGCGGCTCACCGGTCTCGACGTTCCGGCCGCGACGAGCCTGAACATTCTCGCCCGTCTTGGCTTCGAGACGGCCGGCAAGGCCGATGACGCGGTGGTCGATGTCGCCGTGCCCTCCTGGCGGCCGGATGTCGAAGGCAAGGCGGACCTGGTCGAGGAGGTCATGCGCATCCACGGCGTGGACGAGATTGCGCCTCTGCCACTCGCAAGCCATGATGCGGTGAACGGAAAGATCCTCACGACCCTGCAGGTGCGCACCCGCACCGCCAAGCGTGCGCTGGCGGTTCGTGGCATGATGGAGGCGCTTACCTGGTCCTTCATCCCGGCTCGGCATGCCGAACTGTTCGGCGGCGGCAAGCCGGAACTGAAGCTGGCGAATCCGATCGCGGCGGATATGTCGGACATGCGGCCCTCGCTCCTGCCCGGCCTCATTGCTGCGGCGCAGCGCAATGCCGACCGCGGCTTCCCCGACGTGGCGCTGTTCGAGGTTTCCGGCATTTATGAGGGCGACACGCCGGAAGCCCAGCGGCGCGTGGCTGCCGGCATCAGGCGCGGAACCGCTGGACTGAGCGGCCCCGGCCGCCATTGGGACGGCAATGCGGCGGCGGTCGGCGTGTTTGACGCAAAGGCGGACGCAATCGCCGCGCTGGAGGCCTGCGGGACGCCCGTGGACAGGCTGCAGTTCGAGGCAGGAGCCCCTGACTGGTATCATCCCGGCCGCTCCGGGTTGATCAAGCTCGGCCCCAGGCTGGTGCTCGGCCATTTCGGCGAGTTCCATCCAAAGATTCTTGAGGCGCTGGATGCAAGTGGCCCGCTTTGCGGCTTCGAGGTCTACATAGATGCCGTGCCGGAGCCCAGGGCAAAGGCCACGCGCACGAAGCCGAGGCTGGAACTGTCGCCGTTCCAGGCGATGAAGCGCGACTTCGCCTTCGTGGTGGATCGTAAGGTCGAAGCCGGAGCCCTGATGCGCGCCGCGCTGGCTGCCGACCGGAAGCTGATCGCAGCCGTCAATTTATTCGACGTGTTCGAGGGTGCCGCGCTCGGCCCGGACAGGAAGTCGG
>QGUU01000574.1 GCA_003242525.1 Pseudomonadota bacterium
CCTTTCAAGAGTCTGCACCGCAAGATCGACCGGCTCCTTGAAGACTGCACGCGGAAGGCGATCGCGCCTCCGATCAATCAGATGCGGAGCGGGCCACCCATCGACGTCAATGCCGCGCCGTCGGGCGGGACCGATCATCCCTCGCGAAGGACGATCGCTCGCCGAAGGCTGGTCAACGTGCCAGGAAAAGAGGGAGCGGAGGATCTTCCAGCATCGAGCGTGTCACCCCGCCGAAAATACGCTGACGGAGCCGGGAATGCCCATAAGCGCCCATGACCAGCATCTGCGCGTCCGTATCGACAGCGTGTCGGCGAAGAATGTCCGCCACGGAACGGTTTTCGCTCGGCAGTCGATGGACGGTAACTTGGACGCCATGGCGAGCAAGGAAGGTCGCAATGTCGGCGCCCGGCTCCTCGCCGTGGAAATGTTCCCCTTCGACTGGGTCGACCAGGGTGAGGTGCACCTCCTCGGCGGCGGTAAGTAGCTCCAGAGATTCGCGTACCGCTCGCGCGGCCTCGGTCTTTGCGTCCCAGGCGACCAGCACTCGTTTCGGCTTGAGTGTCGGAAGGGCGCCTTCCGGAACCAGCAGAAGAGGCTTTCCGGACCAGAACAGCGCACCTTCGATGACCTTTTCCTTCAGCATTTCCGTCTTCAGGAGATCCGGCGGAGCAAGTGTCAGGTCGGCATAGCGGGCCCTCTGCCCGACCATTTCATCAGCCCAGGCAATTTCTGGATAGGCGCTGATGACGTCGGCTGAAACCGCATTGGCCGCAATGAAAGCCGAAATCTCTTGCTTGCAAGCATCCAGGCGTTGCATGTCGGCCTGCCGCTCTTCCATCCAGCTTTCCGAAACGACGGCGGCGTATTCGCCTATGGGGGGCGGAGCCGCCATTTTCATGACAAGCACGGACAGATGTGCTTCGATCTCTTCACAAAGGCTGGCCGCGAGTTTCAGATCGCCTGACCAGGCACCTTCCGAACCGGCGACAGTCAGGATTGTTTTGAAGGCCATGATTCTGGTTCCCGGTTATCCAACGCTTGTGCGAAAGCGATACTCATGTTGGTCGGAAGATTCCTTGCGCTGAATCAAATCATCTCTGTGCCGGTTGATCCCGGTCAAGGAAAATGAACGCGTTATCGCTCAATCGTTGACCGCTAACCTTGAAAGAGGAACGTGACATGAAACTCCAGGCGCTGCTTCCGCTCGTAACGTACCCCGACCCGATCTCTGAGCATGTCGCATCGAACGCCACCATTGTGGCGGCACAACTCGATGCCGAGTTGCACGCGCTGGCGGTGAACGTCGAAATACCTCTCGTATCCAACGCCATATCCAGGGCCCTGTTGAATACGCCCGAACTCGTCAGGCAGGCCAATGCGAGGAGTCGGAAGACTGGTGAGGATATCCTTGCGAGTGTAACGGAACAGGCCAAGCTGGCGGGGGTGAAGCTTGTGACCGACAGGACGGTAACGACGCTGCCTTTACTGAACGATGTTGCTGCGCACCGGGCAAGGTATTTCGACATCGTCCTGATCGGCTGGGAGGCAGCAAATGAAGGCACCCATACGCTGGCGGAAGATGTCATCTTTGGTTCCGGTCGTCCCGCGATCCTGCTTCCCGAACTGGTGAAACCTTCGGCTTTCGAGCATGTAGCGATCGCCTGGGACGGAAGCCGCTCCGCGGCGAGGGCCGTGGCCGATGCCACTCCATTGCTGAGACGCGCATCGAAGATTTCTGTATTGACCGTAAGCGGCGATAAGGCTCTGCCCGAGAGCGATCCGGGTGAACGCCTTGCCAAGGGCCTGCGGGAGCGTGGCCTGCCAGCCGAGGCGCAGGCCGTGCAGCGAGGCAAGCGCGCGATCGCCACCGCGATTCAGGAAGAGGCCATTCAACGGGACGCCAACCTCCTCGTGATGGGAGGCTTCGGTCACACCAGGGTGCGCGATTTCATTCTGGGCGGTGCGACTGACGGTATCTTGCGCGACCTGCGCCTGCCCAGCCTGATATCGCACTGACTTCGGCACTTTCAGGCAAGGTGGCGGGGGCGGAAATCCGCCCTGGCGGCAGGGCCATGCGCCTCTATGCCGTGGACCGGCTGGCTTGCCATGACTTCTCTCCGAAGAAGTTCTGCCAACCATAAAAAGCGACCCAGGA
>QGUU01000575.1 GCA_003242525.1 Pseudomonadota bacterium
GAAAGTATTTTTCACCGCGCGCGACAACAGGTCCTGCAACACCGGGGCGGCGATCGGCGCATCCGTGGCGACGAAGGAGAGCATGGTAGCCATGTCGGGCGCGATCATGCCTGCCCCCTTGGCGATTCCGTTGAGCGTCACGTCGGTATCGCCGAGCTTCACCGTGGCGGTGGCCACTTTCGGATAGGTATCAGTAGTCATGATCGCCCGTGCCGCCTCCTGCCAAAGGTCGGGCTTCGCTTCCCTCATCATTCCGTCGAGCAGATGAGCGAACTTCGTCGCGTCCAGCGGCTCTCCGATCACGCCGGTTGAGGCCAGGAACACCTCTCCAGCCTGACAGCCGGCCGCCTTGGCGGCGGCATCAGCCGTCATGGCTGTGGCCTCGCGCCCCTTCTTGCCGGTAAAGGCGTTGGCGTTGCCCGAATTGACGACGAGCACCCGCGCCGTGCCGCCACCCAGATTCTGCCGGCAGAAATCCACGGGCGCCGATGGACACTTCGAACGGGTGAAAACGCCGGCCACCGCCGTGCCCGGCTCGAATACCATGGCGAGCAGGTCCGTTCGGTTCCGATATTTGATGCCCGCTTCCGCAGTGGCGATGCGCACGCCTTCGACCGCCGGCATGCGAGGATATTTTTTCGGCGCGAGCGGGGAGATCTGTGCGGACATCAGAAGCCTCGAACGGATATGCGGAAGAACGCCGGTTTGCCCCATAGGCGCGATGCGCGCAAGGGGTTGCGGACGGCGCTACATCGCCGGCGCTTCGATTTCACCGTGTACGTTGGGCCGGCGGAGGAATCCCGTCGGACGCGACCCAGGCTCCTGCCCGGCTCCTACTGCCCGTCGCCCTCGGCGGCTTCCACTGCCTTCTTCAAGGCCTCGTCAGGAATCTCGACCTTTGCGGCCGCCCGGGCCTCCTTGACCATCGCGAAATACCTGTCGCGGATGATGGCCGCTCTCGCCTGCTCCTTCACCTGCTCGAAGGGCGGTGGCTGCTGCGGGCGCTTGTCGTCAACCTTTATGATATGCCATCCAAACTGCGTCTGCACGGGCTCCTTGGTGTAGGAGCCCGGTTCCAACGCCATGGCGGCATTCTCGAACTCCGGCACCATCCGGCCCGGGCCAAAATAGCCCAGGTCGCCGCCACTGGATTTGCCACTCGGGTCGGTGGTGTGCTCGTTGGCAAGTTTCTCGAAATCGGCGCCTTCGTCGAGCTCCTTGATGATGGCTTCGGCCTCCGCCTTCTCCTTCACGAGAATATGACGGGCGTGGACCTCGTTGACAGGAGGCCTGGCCGCGACTTCCTGGTCATAGCGGGCGCGCACCTCCTCGTCGGAGATCTTCTCCACGATCTGCTTTTCCACCATCTCGCCATGCAGTGCGCGCTCTTGCAGGAAAGCGGCGCGGCGCTGGAAATCAGGGTCCTTGTCCACTCCGTCGGCAATTGCCTTGGCTGCCACGATCTTTATCTCGATGGCTGCGGAAAGTGCCGCGGCCCGGCGCTGCGCCTCCGGCAGTCGCGCAAACTGCTGCGAAAGCTCGTTGCCGGCGAGCGCAAGATCGGCTTCCGTGATCGGCTGGCCGTTGACGGTCGCGACAACGGCGGTGGGATCGACGGCCGGCGCAGCCTGTGTCGCAGGGGCCTGTGCCGGCTCAGTCTCCTGGGCCGCAAGGGGCGCCAGCATCAAGGCAGATAGGCCGATGGCTGCTCCGGCGAGCAGGGTCGACGCGCGAAGGGACAGGATCATGAACACGGCTCCGAGAGAATTGATGGGCCTTCGGCTTGCGAAAATATGGCGGGTTTCCACGCCTTCAAGCCAGGGCGCATAGCGTTGACATCGATTGTGGCCCCTCTTATCTGTCCTGCGACTTTGCGTCCAGAACCGTTTTGGGCGCTTTTGGTGATTCAACCCCGTTCAGGCCGGGCTTGGCGGGTCCGCTTCGGCCCGCGCCAACGGCCGGAATGCTAGCGAAAGGACCATTGTATGGTCAGTCTCGGCGGTCTCGCCCGCAAGGTTTTCGGTTCCGCCAACGATCGACGCATCAAGGCGGCGGCGGCCAAGGGGTGGTCCTTTTAAAACATTGACGTGGCCGACAAAAGGGAGAAGGGGAAATTCGGGGTGGGCGGGGGAATTAAAAAAAAACAAAGAAGAGA
>QGUU01000094.1 GCA_003242525.1 Pseudomonadota bacterium
GGCCCGGCCCCGTTCATATCGAAGTGCCGCTCGATGTAATGGCAAAGCCTGCCGCAGGCCTATCCGTGGAGGCCGTTCTCAAGGGGCCGCCAGCCCCTGATTCCGCTGCGATCGACGAGGCAGTGACAATGATGGGGGCTGCTTCCCGGCCGCTTATCCTGGCGGGGGGCGGGGCAAGGCGCGCCGAAGCGCCCCTGCGGCAGTTGGCTGAAAGGCTTGGCGCGCCGGTGGTCCTGACGGCCAATGGGCGCGGGCTCATGCATGGCCATCCCCTTGCCGTGCCGGCCAGTCCCAGCCTGAAGGCAGTGCGCCGGCTGATTGCGGAGGCGGATCTGGTTGTCGCCGCAGGCACGGAATTCGGCCCTACGGACTACGACATGTATGGCGACGGCGGTTTCGCAATGCCGGCAAATCTTGTCCGCATCGATATCGACGCCGGGCAGCTTGCGCGGCGTCCGGCGAAGCTTGCGGTTCAGGCGGATTGCCGCGCTGCGCTTGAGGCGATTCTGTCGAGCCTCGGCGAAGCTGCCGCCTTCGAGGCGCAATCGTCGCAAGGCGCCGCCCACGCCCGGACTGCCCGCGAATCCGCGTGGCAGGAGATCGGTCCGGCCATGCAGGAACAGGTACGGGTGGTGGAAGCCATCCGCGACACGCTCCCTGACGCGTTCATCATCGGCGACTCCACGCAGCCGGTCTACGCTGCCAATCTTTATTATGATCATGACAGGCCGGGAGGCTGGTTCAATGCTGCGACCGGCTTCGGAGCGCTGGGCTATGGTCCTCCGGCAGCCATCGGCGCGGCGCTGGCCGTGCCCGATGCGCCTGTCGTTTGCCTGACCGGCGACGGTGGGTTCCAGTTCACCCTCCCGGAGATCGGGGCGGCGCTGGATGCCGGCGCCAATGTCGTCTTCGTCGTCTGGAACAATCGCGGCTATCGCGAGATCGAGACCTCGATGCGGGAGGCGGGCGTCGAGCCGGTAGGCGTGTCGCCCGCGCCTCCGGATTTTCTCAAGCTGGCACAGGCCTACGGCATCGAAGCCGAACGGCTGTCGGACAGGCTGGCGCTACCCGATGCGCTGAGGCGTGCGAGAGCCGCGCAAAAAACGCGTATCCTCGAAATTTCAGTTGAGTGAACGTCCAAAAGGCGCGACTTTCGCGGAGGCTGGCAATGGGAATCTCTTGGCCATGACGAGTTTGGCAGGCAAACATGTCGTGATCACAGGCGGCACCGGCCAGCTTGGCAGTGCCGTGGTGGCGCAATTGCTGGAAGCAGGCGCGATCTGCCACGTGCCTAACAGCCATGCGGCCGCGCCCGCCCATTTTCCCTTTGCGGCGCACGAGCATGTCCGCCTCGTCCACAATGTCTATCTGGCCGATTCCCAGGCGGTGGACGCCTTCTATCGGGAAGTTCCTGAAGTTTGGGCCTCGATCAACCTGGCTGGTGGATTTGCCAGCGCTCCTTTCGACAAGACCGAATCGGCTTCCTTCGCCGAAATGATGGAAACCAACGTCCGCACCGCCTTCCTGTGCTGCAGGGCAGCGGTGCGGGCCATGCTTGGCTCGCGCACGCAGGGCCGTATCGTCAATGTGTCCGCTCGTGCAGGCCTGGATCCTCGCCGCGGCGGCGGCATGGTGGCCTATGCGGCAAGCAAGGCGGCAGTCGCGGCCATGACCGTCGCCCTGGCCGAGGAAGTCAAAGGCCATGGCATTCTGGTCAATGCGGTGGCGCCCTCGGTCCTCGACACGGCGACAAACCGGGCGGAAATGCCCGAAGCGGACTTCACCAAATGGGTTGGTCTCGGCGAAGCAGCCGAAACGATCGTCTATCTCGCATCGCCGCGAAACCGGGCGACAAGCGGCGCCGTGCTTCCGCTTTACGGAAGAGCGTGATGAAGCCGAACCGTCGCGACAGTTACCCGCCGAATACGCCAAGCACGTTCTGATCGTAGTCGACCAGCGCTCCGGTCATGACGCCCGAGTCAGGGCTCAGCATGTAAGTGATGAGCCGTGCGAGTTGCCCAGGCTTGACCAGCTGGCCCATGGGCTGGGCGGCTTCGGCTTTCTGCAGCCAATCATCACCGGCACCGTGCCATTTCCGCTGCACCATGTCCTCGCCCTCCGTGTCCATCCATCCGGGCAGCACGGCGTTGCACCGAATGCGGTTTCCACGATAGGCGTTCGCCGTGTTCCTGGTCAGCGTCGCCAGCGCCCCCTTGCTTGCCGAATAGGCGGCGAGAAAGGGCTGACCGCAATGGACGTTGACCGAAAGCACGTTGACGATCGAGCCTGCCGCCTGGCGCTCCAGCAGGTGTTGCACCACGCCCTGCATGAGAAAGAAGGGTCCGCGCACATTGGTGGCGAAAATATTGTCGAACAGTGCCTCGTCCGTTTCTGTAAGGGAGCCGCGTGCGGATGTCGCCGCTGCATTGACCAGTGCGTTGACGCTCCTCAGCCTTTCGACGGCTGTGGCGACGACTCGCCGGCAGTCGGCAACGCTCGACAGATCGGCGGCAATGAAGATCGCGTCTGCGCCCTTCGCCTGTAGTGAGGCGACGGCGCGCTCACCCTTGGCCCTGTCGCGTCCCACTAGGGCAAGGGCGCGGCAGCCTTCCTCGGCAAGCGCTTCGGCCACCGCGAAGCCTATTCCCTGCGCGCCGCCGGTGACGATGGCGCTGGTAGCTGCGTTGCGGCCTGGTCCCGCGCGCATGATTCCTCCTGCCGCCGGCCTAGAGCCGGACGGTTCTTCCTTCCCTGGCCGAAAGCAGGGCCGCATCGGCCAGCCTTAGCGCCGCCAGCCCATCGGCGCCGCCGGGCGAGGCCTTCCTGCCGGCACTCATGGCCGCAATGAAGGCCGCTATCTCATTGGCATAGGCTTCGGTGTAGCGGGTCATGAAGAAGTCGTGCAGCGGCGGCCGGGTATAGCCCTTTTCATTCGCCACCTCGATCGACACGGGCCGCTGGTTCTCCGCCGCAACCATGCCTTTCGAGCCATGCACCTCGATGCGCTGGTCGTAACCGTAAGTGGCCCGGCGGGAATTGGAAATGAGCGCCTGCTTTCCCGAGCCGGTTTCGAGAATGACGCTGACCGAATCATAGTCACCCGCCTCGCCGATGGCCTTGTCCACGAGCACCGAGGCGTGGGCCGACACCGAAACGGGCTCTTCGCCAAGAAGGTAACGCGCCATGTCGAAATCATGGATCGTCATGTCGCGGAAAATTCCGCCGGAGCGCTTGATGTAGTCGATCGGCGGCGGCCCCGGGTCGCGCGAGGTGATGGTCACCATCTCGACCGTGCCGATGGCGCCTTCGTCGATTGTCTTCCTTACGGCCATGAAATGCGGATCGAAGCGCCGGTTGAAGCCGACCATCAGAGCGGCTCCAGTCTGCTCCACGACGGCCAGGCATTCCTCCACGCGCCCCACATCAAGGTCGATCGGCTTCTCGCAGAATATCGCCTTGCCGGCGCGGGCAAACCGCTCGATCAGGTCGGCATGCGTGTCGGTCGGCGTGCAGATCACCACCGCGTCTATGTCGCTGGCCTGCTCTATCTGATCGATCGTGCGCATCTCGGCGCCATAGGCGTCGGAAATGTCCCGCGCCGCCTGCTCCGCTGCGTCTGCCACGGCAACCAGCCGGGCAGCCTGGTTGGAACCGATGGCGCGTGCGTGAACCTTGCCGATGCGGCCAGCGCCGAGCAAGCCGAAACGAACCGTCATGAGACCTTCCTTTCCGCTATGCGGAACAAAAAAACCAGAATAGATAAAGAATGAAATATTTATTCCGTCGATTACCCTGGCGTCAAGCCACGGCGGCGTGCCCTATATCGCATTCCGGCCTGAGACCTCAGGAGGCGAACAGCGCCTCCAGTTCCGGCAGCTTGTCGTTGACCAGCCAGCCATAATAGTTTTCCTGCGGTAAGCGCACAGGTTCGCCGGCGGCGCGGCGGCGTTCATTTTCCTTTTTCAGAGCCTGCGCGCGCGCTTCCGGATTGCCGACATTGTAGAGTGTGGCGGTAATGCCGGGATTTCTCGAAATGTCAAATCCGGCAATCGTCCGGTAGGCGTCGATCGATTTTTTCAGGGCCGCGGCCACGTAATTCAGCGTCAGATCCGGGTCCATTATGGTTTTGTAGACCCGGTTCGGATCGTCCGCGTCGAGCCGCGGCAGGCCGGAAATCTCGTGAACCATGTCGCTCATCTGCAGGGCGGTAAGCGGGTTCAACTGGCCGAGGCCGAAAGTCTGGCCGGCATAGTAGGGCTGGAAGAACACGGCGCCGAAGCGGTTGTCCGGGAAGCTTGTGCCATCGACTGTCCTGCCGCGGAACTCCTGGTTCCAGACCCTCTCGCGGCAGGTCCACAGAGCATAGCTGTCTGACTTGCCGTCGCAGGCGGCGAATTGCGGCCGCCGCACGAAAGCGGAAACGCTTTCGCCACGGTAGGCGAAGCTGAACCTCGAAGAGAGATAGGAGATCGCCTTGACGTAGTAGGTCTGCAGCCGGTCGTAGGCATCCACATTGTAGGTATGCTCGCCAACGATCGCGCCCACTATGTGTATCGGGTCTATGGCGTATGCGGCGGCGGTCTCCTTGATCTTGGCGCGCAGCCTGCCGTCGTTCTTCAGCAGCGCATATACCTTGCGGTACTTGGCCTGGAAGGTCGTGTTGGTGGCCTGCGTGCGGTTCACCGATGCGCCTGGAATCGCGGGTTGCACGGCATTGCGGTTGCCGGGCGGAACCAGGACGGCGGCTTGGCCTGCCGAAGCTGTTACCGCCAGAAGCAGGCCTAGGAAAAGGGAACGAATTCGTCTCATGCGCCGCCCTGTACTGGTCGGGCGCAAATTATGCCGTGCCCGCAGCCGAGTCGAGACTTGTCGTGCATACAGGGGTGAAAGCCCTGCAGGTGCTTCCCTGGCGCCACAGTCCCGCCCCGTCTTCCCATGTAGAGCTGCGCCTGCGCTGCAATTGCAGGCTGCCGATCCTACAGGATGAAGCGCGACAGGTCGGTGTTCTTCGCCAGGTCGCCAACATGTTCCTTGACGTAATCGGCGTCGACCCGGATCGTCGTGCCGCTGCGGTCCGGCGCGTGGAAGGAAATATCGTCCAGCACCCGTTCCATCACCGTCTGCAGGCGGCGCGCGCCAATATTCTCGACGGTGGCGTTCAGATCCACGGCAATGCCGGCCAGGGCGTCTATGGCGTCTTCGGAGAACTCGAGCGTGACGCCTTCGGTGGCCATCAGCGCGACATACTGCTTGATGAGGCTCGCTTCCGTCTCCGTGAGTATGCGGACGAAATCCTCCTTCTCCAGCGGCCGCAGCTCGACGCGGATCGGCAGCCGGCCCTGCAGTTCCGGCAGCAGGTCGGAAGGCTTCGAAACATGGAAGGCGCCCGAGGCGATGAACAATATGTGATCCGTCTTGATGGGCCCGTATTTGGTCGCCACGGTGGTGCCTTCGACCAGCGGCAGCAGGTCCCGCTGCACGCCCTCGCGCGATGGCCCGCCTGAAATGTCGGAGCGCGCCGCGATCTTGTCGATTTCGTCGATGAAGACAATGCCGTCATTTTCGGCCGATTCCAGCGCACGGCGCACAACCTCGTCCTGGTCGAGCAGCTTGTCTGATTCGTCCTGTATCAGGATGTCGTAGGAATCCTTGACCGTGGTCTTGCGCAGCTTGGTGCGCCTGGTGCCCATGGCCTTGGACAGCAGGTCGTTGATGTTCATGACGCCGATATTGGCGCCTGGCATGCCTGGGATCTCGAAGCTCGGCATGCCGCCGGTGCCCGTGTCGGCCACCTCGATCTCGATCTCCTTGTCGTCGAGTTCGCCCTCGCGCAGCTTCTTGCGGAAGGAGTCTCGCGTTGCCGGCGATGCGGTCTTGCCGACAAGGGCTTCCAGAACGCGCTCCTCCGCATTGACATGGGCGCGGGCCTTCACGTCCTCGCGCATCTTCTCGCGCTGCAGCCCGATGGCGACCTCAACCAGGTCCCGCACGATCTGCTCCACATCGCGGCCGACATAGCCGACCTCGGTGAACTTGGTTGCCTCCACCTTCACGAAAGGCGCCCCGGCCAGTTTGGCCAGGCGGCGCGAAATCTCCGTCTTGCCGACGCCCGTGGGCCCGATCATCAATATGTTCTTTGGCGTCACCTCCTCGCGCATCTGGCCTTCAAGCTGCTTGCGGCGCCAGCGGTTGCGCAACGCGATGGCCACGGCGCGCTTGGCATCCTTCTGGCCGATGATGAAACGGTCGAGTTCGGAAACGATCTCTCGGGGGGAAAAATTGCTCATGTCTCGAAATACCCGATGCCCTGGCTGGGAATTGCGCTTTGCCATTGCCTGATTGCGTCGAACGGATGCAGCAGCATGATCACGTTCAACGTCAAATTGTCCCGGATGACATAGCCGGTGCCGATCTCGAACAGGACGGCGATGACCACAACGGCCCATATAGGTAGCCATCGTGCCATCGCAAAGCCCAGCACCATGGCCAGCGTATCGGACACCGAATTGAGGATGGAGTCGCCGAAATAATCGAGCGAGATGGTGCCTTCGCGATACCGATCGATGATGAAGGGACTGTTCTCCACGATCTCCCAGCCGCCTTCGATCAGCATTGCAAAGACAAGCCGGAACCAGAACGATCGCCGGGGGAAAAGCCAGCGCGCCAGCGCGTAGAACAGGAAGCCGTGGATGATGTGCGAAGGCGTGTACCAGTCTGAAATATGCTGGGAGTTCTCCGAACTGAACACGACGCCGTGCCAGAGCTTGACGGTGCCGCACGCGCAGATCGCGGGATGGCCCTGGAGGTGAAGCACGAAAGCCTGGACGCCGATGATGGCGAAGGCAGCGACGAGACCGGTCTGCCAGGCGAGGTCCCGGGAGGGTTTGCCCTGCGCCACGGTGTTCAATCGCCCTCCGGATTGCCCACCGCCATCAGCACGACATCCCCATAGATGGTCGACCGGCGGTCGATCTCGCGGAATCCCGCCTTTTCATAGGCGCGGATGGCGCGCTTGTTGTCCGGGTGCGGGTCGATGATCACGCGCGGCGCACCTTCGGCGAAAAGCGTTTCCACGAATTGGCGCACGATCAGCGAGCCATGGCCGATCCCCACCATTTCCGCGGGCCCTATCGATACGTCTATGCCGAGCGTTCCGAAGGGCTGGTCCTGATAGGGATGGTCGTCCTCAAGATGAGGGTCGTAGCTCTGCAGATAGGCGATCGGCTGCCCGGCGAGTTCGACGATCAGCGGCTCGACCGAGACGCTGCTCATGTGGTCGCGTATGGCAGCAACCTCGGTTTCGGGATCGCCCCACCATTGCGCGAGATGCGGCTCAGCCAGCCAGCCGGCGATGAGGGGCAGGTCCGCCTCTCTCACCGGCCGAAAGGCATAGTTCGGAAATCGGCGGCCCGGCTGGCTCATGCAGCCGCGCCCTCGATGGTTTCGACCACGAAGTTGTTGTTGGTGTAGACGCAGATTTCGGAAGCGATCTGCATTGCCCGCAATGCGATCTCCTCGGCATCCTTGTCGGTGTCGAGCAGCGCCCGAGCGGCGGCCAGCGCATAATTGCCGCCTGAGCCGATCGCCATGACGCCCTGTTCCGGTTCCAGCACGTCGCCAGTGCCGGTCAGCGCCAGCGATATGTTCTTGTCGGCCACCAGCATCATTGCCTCCAGCCGGCGCAGGTAGCGATCGGTGCGCCAGTCCTTTGCAAGCTCCACGGAGGCTCGCATCAACTGGTCCGGATATTGTTCAAGCTTGGCCTCCAGCCTTTCAAGCAGGGTGAAGGCATCGGCGGTGGCGCCTGCGAAGCCGGCAATGACGCTGCCGCCCTTGCCGATGCGGCGCACCTTGCGGGCATTGCCCTTCATGATCGTCTGGCCGAGGCTCACCTGGCCGTCGCCGGCAATGACAACCTTTCCGCCCTTGCGCACGGTCACAATTGTCGTGGCGTGCCCTGGTAGGTCATTTGCCCAGTTTTTTCCGATTCCCCGCCGGCCACACGGGCCACGGGGGGGCTATGGGTGAGAG
>QGUU01000095.1 GCA_003242525.1 Pseudomonadota bacterium
ATGTGCTACCGGACCAACCGTCAACGAGGAGCCGACCGTCTGGCGAGGATTGAGTGAGGCATAAGGATCCTGAAACACCATCTGGATCCGCGGCCTCAGCGGGCGGAATTCGGCCTCGGTCAGCGACAGGATTTCCTTACCTTCAAGCAGGATGCGTCCGCCGTCCGCGTCCGTCAGCTTCATCAACACCCTTCCCATGGAAGATTTACCGGAACCGCTTTCGCCCACCACGCCGAGGGTGCGGCCACGGCGAAGTTCGAAGCTCGCGTCCTGTACGGCAGGAACGACCCGCTTGCTGCCAAAGAGCCCCGAAGTAGCGCGATAGGTCTTGTTCAACCCCTCCACCTTCAGGATGACCGGCGCCTCGACCTCCTGTTGCTCCTGTTGCTGGTCCGCCTCACGCAGGCGCGGAACCGAGGCGATCAGGCGTTGTGTATAGGGATGTTCCGGGGCGGCCAATACCCTGCTGGCCGGACCCTGTTCCACCAGCTTCCCCTTTTCCATCACGATCACCCGATCGGCGATGTCGGCCACCACGCCGAAGTCATGGGTGATGAACATGACGCTCATGCCCTTGCGCCGCTGGATAGTGCGGATCAGCCCCAGGATCTGCGCCTGGGTCGTCACGTCCAGGGCCGTGGTCGGCTCGTCTGCGATAAGCACATCTGGATCAAGCGCCAGTGCAATGGCGATCATGACCCGCTGCCGCTGACCGCCCGACAGGCGGAACGGGTATTGGTTGAACAGAACCGGGGGGGTCCGGCACACCCATTTCCGCAACCCTTCCCTCCCCCGGGCCACACGCTTGCGCTTTTCCGTCCCGCCATGGGCAACCAGCCCCTCGTCGACCTGCGACCCTACCGTCATCAGCGGATTGAGCGCCGACAGCGGATCCTGAAAGATCATTGACAACGACCTGCCACGCAAGGCCTGCCGGTCAGCTTCGCGCAACCGCAGCAGATCGCGACCGTCATAAATTATCTGCCCCGCCGTCACCTTCATCACTGGCGGCAGCAGCCCCATGACCGCGCTTGCCGTAACCGATTTGCCCGATCCCGATTCGCCGATGATGCAGAGGATCTCGCCACGATTCAGGTCGAACGAGATCTGATCGACCGCAT
This sequence comes from Pseudomonadota bacterium, assembly GCA_003242525.1. Lineage (GTDB taxonomy): Bacteria > Pseudomonadota > Alphaproteobacteria > Rhizobiales > Rhizobiaceae > Mesorhizobium. The sequence continues at coordinate 1,122 of QGUU01000095.1, forward strand.
CGCGGCGCTCCATCTCAGGCGGTAGACTCACCGTCAGGCCGCGGACGGAAAGCACCGCCTCGGCCTCTGGCATCTGGTGCGGGGCTACGGTCATGGAAAGGCCTCGGATCAGGGCTTCGGAACGACGGTTGCGACTTTGCGGAACGGGGTCAGCACCTCCAGCCAGGGCGCGACGCCCCTTGGCACTCGCACGATGGAGCCCGGGCCAATCTTCTCGGGTTCTCCATCTCCCAGGCGGCAGATCGCTTCGCCCTGCAATACCACGAACGTCTCCTCAAGATCGCGCGGTGGATAAGGATAGACACCCGGTTCGGCGATCCAGACTGCGACCTTGGTGGCGGTTTCCGTCGCACCCTCATCCTCCCAGATCATGCGGCGGAAGGACTTGCCCTTGCCGCCCTCGGCGTCTGGGCCGGGCATCAGATCGGTATCGGCGGTGACGTGGGTGATGTAGCTCATGGTCATATCTGTTTTCTACCTATGCATGAGGAGGAAGTGGCGCGCCCGCGCGCCGGGTTGCGAAGTTGTCGAGAATGCGCATCTGCCGAAGCTTCAGCGCCGGTGCGAAAGCCATCCAGAGCGGCGCTCGGTGCAGGGGCTCCACACGCAGGTCCAGTTCAGCCTCGGGCACTCCTTTGGCCCAGTCCGACAGGATGCCGCCCAGCATAGTGCCGGTGGGCACACCTCGCCCGGAAAGGCCGGTCAGGGCCACGACGCCTGGTGCGAGGCCGTATAGTCGCGGCACGGTGCGGTATTGCATGTCGAGTTCGCCGAACCAGAGATAGTCCCAGCGGATTACTTCCCTGACTTGGGGATTCAGCCAGCGCAGCCGCTCGGTCAGAACATGGCGAGTATACTCCATGTCACGACCGCGCCGGCCCATCGGAAACATCGACGCCACGATGCGGCCGGCGCCATCCCATTTGTAAACGAAGATGTCGCCGCGCCCATCATAGAGCGTGGTGTTGCGCGGCAGGACAGCGGCGCGGGTTTCGTTCGAGAGCGGCTGCGTCGCCGCCACGAACACCCGCTGGATCCGGAAGCTGCGATCGAGCTTCGGCCACCCGCCTACCGTATAGGCGCCGGTGGCGAAGATCACCTTCTCGGCAAGAACCCTGCCCTCGGGGGCAGAAACCTCCCACTTCCCCGCCCGTGGAGTACAGCCGGTCACGGCCGATCCCACATGGACGACGCCACCCTCTTGCAGGATAGCGCGGGCCAGTCCGCGCGAATAGGACAGCGGGTGGAGATGCGCGCCCTCCTCATGCAGCCAGCCGGCATGGAAGCGGGGGCTGCCGGTAATCGCCTCGGCCTCGTCGCGCTCCACGACCCGCGTGCGGGCGCCAACAGCATTGTAGCTTTGCGCCAGTTCCTCGAGGCGGCGACGAGCGTCCGCATGCAACGCGCCCTGGAAATAGCCCTGCTGCACCCAGTCGCAGTCGATGCGGTAATCCCTAATATATGCCTGCGCGCGATCATTGGCGCGGGTCTGGCGGCGGATCAGCCGTTCGGCCCATGGCTCGCCCAGCATGCGGCGCAATTGAGCCAGGCTGTAATGGGTGAAAGTCGGCGTGCAATGTCCAGCGTTGCGGCCGGATCCGCCGAAGCCTATCTCCTCGCGCTCGAGCAACACCACGTGGACACCGGCACGGGCAAGTTCGAGGGCGGTGGTCAGGCCGGTCAGTCCACCGCCCACCACGCAGACATCCGCTCTCGTCTCACCCCGGAGTGGCGACAGCTCCGGTGCGGGCTGCGCGGTAGCATACCATAGCGAAGTCTCGAAGGGGGAAAACCGTGCCATCCGTCACCTACCTTAGATCGGAACGCGCATCGAATGCGTCGCGCAGCCCATCGCCGATGAAGTTGAACCCGGCAACGGCCAGCGTGATCGCCACGCCCGGCACGATGGCCAACCACGGTGCCTTGTCGAGATATTGTTGCGCGCCATTGAGCATGTTGCCCCAGCTCGGCAAAGGCGGCTGGATGCCGTAGCCGAGGAAGGAGATGTAGGCCTCCAGGAGGATCGCCCTCGCCACCGTGAGCGTCGCGGCAACAATGATGACGCCTATGACGTTCGGCAACAGTTCGCGATACATGATCCGCGCGCTGGACAAACCGAGCATCCGCGCCGCCATCACGAAATCACGGTCGCGTAGCGAACGTACTTCGGCCTCGACAATGCGGGCGACCTCCATCCAGCTCGTTACCGCTATGATGACGGTGATCATCAACGGACTGGGGCTGACGAAGGCCGCCAATGCCAACAGCAGGAAGATCGACGGGTAGGACAGGAAGGCATCCACCACCCGCATCAGCGCAGCGCCGATCCGCCCGCCGACATAACCGGCCACTACGCCGATCATCGTGCCAAGGACGGTCGACATAAGCATGGCCGAGAAGCCCACCAGAAGCGAGATCTGGCCAGCCTGGAACAGACGCGCGGCAATGTCCCGGCCCAGCGGATCGGTGCCGAAGATATGGGCGCCGGTACCTGGCGGCGCAAAGCGGGCACGAAGGTCGATATAGAACTCGTCGAAGGGCAACAGGTACGGCCCGATAAAGCAGGCCAGTGTCAGCCCTACGATCAATGCAACTCCCAGCACGGCGAGACGGTTGCGCATGAACCTGCGTGCCGTGCGTGAACGCCACCAGCGAGGCGGCGGCTGGAGCTGTGCGGTTGCGGCGGAAGCGCCCATCTGTGCCTCCTCTCAATCCAGACGGATGCGGGGGTCGACGACGGCCACCAGGAGATCGGCCATCAGGTTTCCGATCAGCACGAGGATCGCCGAGAACATCAGAAGTCCCATCACGACCGGATAATCGTTGTAGCCGAGGCTATCGAGAAACAGCCGCCCCATGCCCGGCCAAGTGAACACCGTCTCCGTCACCAACGCGCCACCAAGCAGGGTCGGTAGCTGCATTCCGGCGAGGGTGATCATCGGCACCATGGCGTTGCCGACGATGTGCTTCATCAGCACCCTGCGCGGCGAAAGTCCCTTGGCCCTGGCGGTACGAACGAAATCCTGGCTGATCACATCCAGCGTTGCCGAGCGCATATAGCGGCTCCAGATAGCGACATTGACGAGTGCGAGCACGCAACTGGGCAGGATGAGATGGACAAGGATATCGGAAAGCGATCCGTCTCCGACAGTGTACATGTTGCCCGCCGGCAACCAGCCGAGCCAGACCGAGAAGACAAAAATCGTCACGAGACCGAACCAGAAGGTCGGGATAGACAGAGCGATCATCGCCGCCACCGTAGCGGCATAATCGAACGCAGAGCCCTGCCTCACCGCGCTGTGGATGCCGATCCATGTGCCAATCAGCACCGACAGCAAGGTGGAACTGCCCATCAGGAGAAGCGTTGCAAACAGGTGCCCGCCGATGATCTCCAGAACCGGGCGGCCGTCGCGATAGCTTTTTCCCCAATCCCCCTGGATGAGGTTCCAAAGCCAGTCGGCATATTGCACGGGCAGCGGCCGATTCAGACCCATCTGCTCGGCGATACGGTCCAGCGCCTCTTTCGTCATGCCGGGCGTGAGCGTGTATTGCGAAAGCGGCCCGCCCGGAGCCAGGTTCAGCACCATGAACCCGATGAGAGAAACCAGGAACAGAAGGACGAGGCTTTGGCCGAAGCGCGACAGGAGATAGCGGATCATGCGGCGTTTCCTTCTATGGATCCCCTCACGTCCGGTACTGGCGGAAAACGTTCGGGGGATACGCGCCGGCAGAGCACCGCCGGCGCGGCGGGTCAGGCAGCGGCGTCCGCTACCTGATCGCGCAGCATCAGGCCCAGCGCCAGGACCGGATGTTCCAGGTGTCGATGCGGTTGTTGATGTTGGAGGCGAAGCCCTCGAGACCGTTCTTGTAGCCGGGGATCACCGCATACTGGAAGATCGGCAGGAAAGGCAGATCCGCACGCATGATCTCCTGGATCCTGTGGTATACGGCCTTGCGCTCCTCCGGGTTCACCAGTTCGGCGCCCTTTTTGAGCAGTTCGTCGACCTCGGGGTTGTTGTAGACCCAGGTGTTCTGGCCCGCGCCACCCTTCGCCGCGGCCGAGGTGGACATGAAGTAGTCTGAGGTATCCGGATCCGGTCCGGTCAGGCAGTTCAGGCCCACGATGACCGAGTCGAACTGCGACAGCATCCAGTAGTCGCCCCACATCACCGCTGGCGGCAGGTTGGAGATGGTCATCTCGACACCGATCTCCTTGAAGGACTGCTGGAGAAACTGCTGGACCTGTTCACGCAGGTGGTTACCGGCTGTGGTGGAGTTGGTGAAGGACAGCCTCACCCCGTTCTTCTCGCGGATGCCGTCGGCGCCCCGAACCCAGCCCGCTTCATCCAGCAGCGCGTTCGCCTTCTCGATGCTGAATTCGTGTTTGGGCAGGTTCGGGTTGTAGTAGAAGGATTCGCGCGGCATGTACGTCTCGGTCGGAGACGGCACGCCATAGTAGAGCGCATCGATGATCGCCTGCTTGTCAAGCGCGTAATAGAGCGCCTGTCGCACCGCCAATTCTTTGAACTGCGGCCTCTCGTTGTTGAGCGTGAGCGATTCGAAGAAGGCGTTGCCGACGATCTGAACCGTCTTGCCCTCCAGTTGCTTCGCCTCCTCGTAGTGATCCGGGGTGATCCATTGCAGGCCGGCAACGTCGATGTCGCCAGTCTTGAACTGGGTATAAAGCACCGTCATGTCGGGGATGTATTTCACCACCACCCGCTCCAGGTAGGGCCCATCGCCGAAATAGTCCGGGTTCGCCACGAGCTCGATATGGTCGCCTGCTACTCTCCTCGCCCATTTGAAGGCGCCGGTGCCAATCGGGGCGTTGTTGAACGGCGCCTCGTTCGGATCGACCCCTTCAAAAGCGTGTTTCGGCACGATGAAGGTGGAGGCGAGGATGGCTGTGTAAGGCGCAAACGGCTTGTCCATCGTCCATGTGATCTCGGTCGGCGAAACCACCGTAAGATTGCGGACATGTTCGTGCCCGGTCCGGCGCCAGCTGCGGAAGTCCGGGTTCATCAGAAGTTCGATGGTGAACTTCACGTCCTCGGCCGTGAAGGGGGTGCCGTCATGCCACTTGACGTCGTCGCGCAGCGTGACCTTCCAGTTCAGGCCGTCGGGTGAGATTCCGCCGTTCTCGACGGTCGGAACTTCCTTGGCTAGCAGCGGATAGAATTTGCCTTGCGGGTCCACGTCAAAGAGCGGATCAAAAATGGCGTAATGTATCCCCTCGTCCACCTCGATGTGCGGCAGATGCGGATTGAACACTGTGGGCTCTTGCGAGAAGCCGACGACGACCTGGCCCTTCGGCGCTTCCTGCGCCTCGGCGAACCCGAGGCCGGCAAGGCCCGGAGCGAAAGTTGTCATGCCCGCCGCACCCATCAGCATCAGGGTACGTCGGCGGTTTATCGAGAAGCTGATCTTTTCTTTGGTCATGGTCTCTCTCCCATTTTCGACCTGGAGGTGGTGTTGCGGATCTTGAGGTTCCATTCGGTCCAGGCAGTTCCCGTGACGGCCAGGCTCCCGCTAGAATCCGCTGATCAATTCAATCTTTGAGCCGTCACGGAATCGGTTGAAACGGAAATCCTTCGGATTGACGATCGGCGTGCTGTTTGTGACCAGGTCAGCCATCAGGCGGCCGGCGGCGGGCCCGATGCCAAAGCCGTGACCGGAGAAGCCGGAAGCCAGGTAAAAACCGGGCACTTCGTCTATGGGCGAAATGACCGGCACCGCATCCGGCGTCACGTCGATGTAGCCGGCCCAGCGCTGGGCAATCTCGGCCCTTTCCAGCACCGGAAAAGCGCGTCTGGCAGCCGCCAATGCTCGGTCTGAAAGCCGTTTGCTCGGCACCGGGTCGAGGACGCGGTTGTATTCGAAGGGGCTCGGCTCATCCAGGGACCAGCGGCTGGGGATGCGTGCCTCGTCAAGAAAGCGGAAACCGAGGCGGAAAATCAGCGAGCGCCATTCCGCCCTCAGCGCCGGCATGAAGGCTTTCGCATAGCGGAAGGATTTGGGGACGATATGCACGACGTTCTCATGCCCCGAGGCGATGGTGTAGCCGCCATCCTGCCGCTTGCGGATGGCGAAATCTTCGTGCCAGATCGCCTGCTCCGGCCCGCCTTCCAGAGGCTTCGTCCGCAGCACTGAGTTCATCACCTTGAGCTGCGGAAAATCTATTCCCATGTTGCCGGCGAAAAGGTTCGACCAGGCGCCGCCCGCCAGCACCACCGCCTTGCAGCGGATTGGGCCGCGTTCGGTGACGACACCGCTCACCGCGCCGCCCGAAGTCTCAATGCCCCTCACGGCGCATTCCGTCAGCACATGCGCACCCTTGTCGCGCGCAGCCTCGGCGATAGCGGGGGTAGCCTTCTGGGGCTCCGCTCTTCCATCGTCAGCGTTATAGAGCGCACCCTTCAGTTTCAGTGTCGAATTCGGGAACATCTCGCTGAGCTCGCGTCCCGAAAGCATCCGGCTGTCAAGCTGGTAGCCCTCGAGATTGCGGTTCCACCTTTCATGCTCCGCGTACTGCTTGTCGTCGGAGCAGGTAAAGATGATCCCCGAGCGCCGATAACCGGTATCGCGGCCGGTCCGTTCGTCCAGCCGCTTCCAAATCCGCAACGCCTCCGCCATCAGCGGGACCTCACGGGGATCACGGCGCGTGATCCGCACCCAGCCCCAGTTCCGACTGGATTGTTCCTGGCCGATCCCGCCCTTCTCGCACACCGCGACGCGCAGGCCGCGTTCCGCAAGCTCCAGCGCCGTCGAGGAACCGATGATCCCACCCCCAATGACCACCACGTCCACCTCGGCTGGCACCTCGGCGTCGCCATGAACGGGGACCACGTAAGGTCCAGGAACTGTCTCTTAAACAAACCTAAGCTGCCCAACAAAA
>QGUU01000096.1 GCA_003242525.1 Pseudomonadota bacterium
TCAATTATGGCGTTCACCAGGGCAAAATTTGGCCCTCTTGGCATCCTCCCTTCGGCCGGCGTATGACGGAAGGTGAACAGGGAAAGCATCGGCTCGGTAACTATCTCGAAATCCGGCTCGGCCCTGAGTTGCTCCGCTAGGTTCTCGCTCCAGTTCACATGGTTGCGGATCATTCGGCGCAAATTCTCCAGCCCATGCGCCCGCAACAGGAACCATAGCTTCAAGGCCCTGAAACGCCTGCCCAGTGGCACCGACCACTCCGAGTAATTGACGATACCGTCTCGGCCGTGCGTCTTCAGATAATCCGGCCGAATCGCCAGGGTGCGAACATGACTGTCCGGATCCCGAAGGAAATGGATTGAGCAATCGAACTGGGCGCCAAGCCATTTGTGCGGATTGAAGACAATGGAATCGGCGTCATCTATGCCGTTCCAGTAGTGCCGGAACTCGGGGCATATCATTGCCGAACCGGCCCACGCAGCGTCGACATGAAGATAGAGGCCGTGGCGTTTGGCCACCTGAGCTATGGCTACGATGTCGTCAGTGCCGCCGACGCTGGTGCCGCCGACGCTGGCCACGACACCCGCTGGAAGCATTCCGGCGGTGCGGTCGGCGTTGATCGCTGCTTCCAGCGCTTCGGCAGCCATCGCACGCGAGTGTCCCACAGTGGGCACGCGCACGAGATTTTGCTCGCCTATGCCGGAAACCCAGATTGCACGGTCGATGGATGTGTGAACCTGATCGGACGCATACACCCTGACTTGGGGCCGCATGGCCAGGCCATGGCCGTTGCCCTGCCAGCCGAGCGCCTTCTCGCGCATGGTAAGTATCGCCGCGAGCGTCGCAGAGGAAGCGGAGTCCTGGATGACGCCGGAAAACCCCTCGGCAAGACCAAGCGCCTGCCGCATCCAGTCGACCATGCGGGTTTCAAGTTCCGTGGCAGCTGGCGACGTCTGCCACAACATGCACTGGGCGGCCATGGCCGAGACCAGATACTCGGCCACGACGGACACCGGCGCCGCATTGGCCGGGAAATAGGCAAAGAAGCGCGGATGCTGCCAGTGCGTCATCCCCGGCACGATCTTTTGCTCGAAATCGGCGAAGATGGCCTCCATCGACTCTGCCCTTTCGGGCGGAGCCGATTCAAGGGATTGGAAGACTGTGCCCGGCTCGATACGCGGCCGCACGGGTCGCTCGCGCAGCGACGCACGATAATCCGCGCCCCAGTCTGCGGCACGCCGGGACCATTCGCGAAATTCCCTGTCTTTCATCGATTCCTCTGTCAGTGCAGCGCCCTCCCCGCGGTGGTCGCGGCAAGGCGTTCCTATTCCCGCATCAGGCGCCCGCGACAAGCAAATCCTCAGGCGGATATAACGCACATTTCGCAAGACAAGGAAGCCTGCCGCCCGGCAGACTTCTTGTTCAGCGCGCTGAGGCGAGACATTTCGGCGTGCTTGTGCGACAAGGCCGGGGGCCGCAAAGCTGTACGGCACTCAATGGTCTAGATGATGAACGCATTCACGAAAATGAACAGCGGGAAGGGCAGGCAAGGAGCCAACGAACGGCCTTTCATCAAGATGCACGGACTACGCAACCACTTCGTCATCTTCGATCGCCGGGTGGATCGCCGTGCCTTCACAAGGGAGGATATAGTGCGCATCTGCGACCCGGCCATCGGCGTCGGAGGCGAGCAGCTGCTGACCATCGAACCTCCGGGACCGGAAGGCCGCGCAGGCGGGGCCATCGCGGGAATGCGAATCTTCAATGTGGACGGCCGCGAAGTTTCCGCCTGCGGCAACGCCACTCGCTGCGTCGCGCATCTGCTGCTTCAGGAAAGCGGAGCGCACAGGCTGATCCTCGAAACCAGGGGCGGCTTGCTGGAATGCCGGCAGACCGGCCCGATGGAGGTCAGCGTGAAGCTTGGCCCTATCGGCTGGAACTGGCGCAACTTTCCGCTTTCACGTGAAGTGGATATGTTCGACCTGCCAGTGGAGAACGGCCCACTGCGCCATGGCACCGCGCTCTGGATCGGAAACCCCCATGCGGTTTTCTTCGTCGAAAGGCTGGAGGATATAGACCTTCCGACCATGGCAGCGCCCATACAGAACGATCCCTTGTTTCCGGAAGGGATCAATATCGGCGTCGCCGAACTCGTGGACGAAACCACGATTCGACTGGCCGTCTGGGAGCGCCCGGGCATCGCTACCCAGGCCTGCGGCACGGGTGCCTGTGTTGCCGCCTTTGCAGCGCGCAAAAAGGGACTCAGCAGAAGCCAGCGCTTCACCGTACACCTGCCGGCCGGCCCATTGACCATCGAGCTTGACGGCAACATGGCGACCATGTCCGGTCCGGTCGCCTATTGCTGTCGTGGTTTTGTCGTCGCCAAGCCGGTCGATGAATTCGCCTAAGGCGGGAAACCGGCCGCCGCTTCAGGAAATCCGGCGGCCGTTTGCATCGAGCAACACGCAACCGTCACACTCAAAACCGAGATCGATCACCTCTCCCTCACGCGCCGGCTTGCCGTTGATCGCCGTGTGACAGCGCACCATCGTTCCGCCGCCTATGTCGATCTCGTAGATGACGCTTCCACCCAGATAGGATGTGGAAAGCACGCGACCCGAAAGGTGATTTGAGGTCTGCTCCTTGCCTACCGAGAGTTTCTGCGGGCGGACCACGACCGTCACGGCGTCACCGACGGCAAGCGGCCTCGGCGAAACCACCGTGGCCGACTGTCCTGCGGCCAGGGAAATCGTAGCCGTCGTCCCGGTACTGGCGCTGACTTTGCCGGCAAGCATGTTCGCCTTGCCAAGGAAATCCGCCACGAAGGCTGTCGCCGGCGTGTCGTATACCTCTTCCGGTGTGCCGATCTGCTCAATGGAACCGGCATTCATGACCACTATGCGGTCCGACATGGACAGCGCCTCTTCCTGGTCGTGCGTAACGAAGATGGCGGTAATGCCGGTCTCGCGCTGGATTTTCTTGATCTCGACGCGCATTTCCTCCCGCATATTGGCATCGAGGGCCGAAAGCGGCTCGTCAAGGAGAAGCACCTCCGGCTCGAAAACAATGGCACGCGCGAGGGCAATGCGTTGCTGCTGCCCGCCCGAAAGCTGCGAGGGCAGCTTCTTCTCGCTGCCGGGAAGCCTGACCATTTCCAAGGCCCGGCCAACCTTGCGGGCAATCTCGGCCTTGGATACGTTGCGGTATTTCAACCCGAACGCGACATTGTCGAAAACATTCTTGTGTGGAAACAGAGCATAGCTCTGGAAGACCAGCCCGATATTGCGCTTGTAGATCGGCACGTCGTCAACGCGCCGCCCGCCGATCGAAATCCGGCCCTTGGTGATGTCGACCAGGCCCGCGATCGAGCGCAAAATGGTGGTTTTGCCGCATCCCGAGGGCCCGAGAAGCGTGACGAAACTTCCCTTTGCGATTGCCAGGGAAAAATCCCGTACCGCAACGAACTTGCCATAGGCGATCTCGACATCGCGAAACTCGACCGCAGGCTGCGTCGCACGGTTTCCTGAAAGATCCGCCCCGGCCGGAACCGGCCGGGGCGTTTGCGTGGACTGAAGGGTATCAGGCACCTTTCGAAATCCTGTCCCACTGCTTGGTCCAGGCGTCTTCATTCTCCGCCCAGTAGATCGGGTCGGCGAAGGTCAGCGCCTCCATCTTGCCCGTCGGATCGAACGCCGGAAGCTTCTCGATCTTCTCGGTAAGCTTGACCTTGGTCGGGTCAAGTGACGGCGGATAGCTCTGGCCTTCCGCCACGGCGATCGCGGTTGCCGGCTCGAGCATGAAGTTGATCAGCTCCTCGCATTCGGCCATCGGCGAACCCTTCAGGACAAGCATGTCCTCCATCCAGGCATAGGACCCCGGAGGATCGAGATAGCCGATTGGGTGACCCTGATCCTGCAGCGATGCGACCCGGCCCGACCAGGCATCGGTCACGACGATTTCGCCCTTCGACAAGAGATCCATCAGTTCGGCGCCTGATCCCCAGAACTTGCGCGCAAGGTCTCGCGTCTCGCGCACCTTGGCCCAGACCGCGTCCATGTCCTGGATGTTGTTGGGGTCCTGCCCCGTTGCCAACGCGGCGTACCAGACGCGCGTGGTCATGTCGGCATATCCGCCGATCTTGCCGGCATACTTCTTGTCGGTTAACAGCGCCGCTCCCTTTTCCTTCGCCTCTTCCGGCGAAATCACGGTCGTGTTGTAGGCGATGCCGGTGGTGCCATAGTCGTACGGCACGGCCGAGAGCTTGGGCGTCAGCTTGCGGAATGGCGCGATCATCGGCTCGAGCACATTGGCCATGTTGGGAATGTTGGCCTCGTTGATCTCCGAGGTCATGCCGGCATTGACGTATTTGATGTAGTAGTTCACGCCGGACGAATGGACGATCTGGAAGTCGCCTGGCTTCGACGTCTTGACCTTGGTGATGATCTCGTTCTCGTCGCCGAAGGTGCCCTGCACAACCTTGATGCCGGTCTTGGCCGTGTATGGCTGGATGGCATACTTGTCGATTGCGTCCTGCACCGTCCCGCCCCAACCGTCGAAGCGAACTTCCTTGACCTGCGCTATGGCGCGGCCCATCCAGGGCATGGACAAGCCGGCAGAAGCGGCCGCTGCCGCGGTCAGCCCCAGAAAGGTACGCCGGCTGAGATCGCCGTTCATATATTGTTCGTGCAGCCTTTCGAGCCGCCTGGTGGTGGACATTTTCATTAGAACTCCTCCTTTGGTTCCCTTCGTTTTCTCAGTTTTGTAAGGCTCTGCAAGATCAGCCCGCCAATGAGCGGAATGCCGACTGTCATGACGATCATGACAGTGCCCAGCGCATTGATTTCAGGGCTGATCGAGATCTTGAGCATCGACAGTATCTGCGTAGGCATCGTTTCGACACCCGCCGGCCGCCAGAAGAGGCTGGCCGATGTGTTGTCGAAGGATATGGTGAAGGCAAGAAGCGCTCCAGCCACTACCGCTGGAATGAGAAGCGGCAGGGTGACCTCGCGGAAGGTGGAAAAGCGCGAGGCGCCAAGCGAAAGCGCCGCCTCTTCGTATACCCGCCGGATTCCCACCATGCGCGCCTGGGCGACCAGCACGACATAGGGCACGGCAAGCAGGATGTGGCCGAGCACCAGAAGCATCAGGGTACGCGGCTGGTCGACGGCCTTGATCAACACGAGCAGCCCGACGCCAAGGATCGTTTCCGGCACCAGCGCCGGCAGGATCACGAGCGTGCTGAGTGCTTGCTTGCCCGGAAATTCAAAGCGCGTCAGCGCAAATGCTGAAACGATCCCGATGGCGGTTGTGACCACGGCGGTCATAAGCGCAATCCAGAGCGACGTCCTGAAGGCAGCCAGCACCTGCTCGTTCCCCAGCAGCTTGCCATACCATTGCAGGCTGAAGCCGGTCATCGGAAAGCCGCCGAACATGGAGGAATTGAAGGACAGCACCACCGTGGCGGCAATGGGCGCGAACATGAAGATATAGACGAGAAGGGTCATGAACCCGGTCAGCCGCCAGGCCCAGCGGCCCTCTCTGTTGCCCATCCTTTGGCTCATCCGCCCAGGCCTTTGACGATCTGGGACATGCCCATGTAGCGGGTGTAAATGGCGGCGAAAATGCCCAGCACCACGAACAGGACGATGGAGAGCGTGGCCCCCATCGGCCAATTCAACTGCCCCATGATGGTGTCATAGATAAGGTTGCCGAACAGCGCGTCCCGACCCGAGCCGAGCAATTGCGGCGTGACGTAGGAGCCAGCCGCCAGGACGAAACATAGCAGCAGCCCCGCAGCCAGCCCCGGCAGGGAAAGGGGCAATGTCACTTCCCGGAATGCCTGGGCACCGGTGCATCCCATGGAACGGGCAGCGGCGATCAGCGTGCGGTCGATGCTCTCGAGGCTCACATACACATTGAGGATCATGTAGGGCAGCAGGAAGTGCACCAGGCCGACTATAACGGCAAACTCAGTGTAAAGCATCCGCAGCGGTTCATCGATGATTCCCATTCTGAGCAGCGCGACATTGATCACGCCCTGTTCGCCGAGAATGTTGATCCACGAGAATGTGCGGATTGTGAAGCTGATCCAGAAGGGCACGATCAGCAACAGCAGCAGCATCCACTTGTGTTTGAACGACGTCGCCCAGATGAAATAGGCCGGAAAGTAGCCAAGCACACCGCAAATCACTGCGGTCATTGCTCCGACCCGGAGGGTCTTTAGCAGGAAACCGTGATAGTAGCTGTCGGTCAGAAACTCACGCCAGTTCGCCAGGGTCAGCGTGCTTTCCTCCACGCCTGCAGTCACGAAGGTGAAAAAGGTATAGACCGCCATCATGGCAATCGGCAGCAGCAGGAAAACGACCAGCAGCAGCAAGACCGGCGCCACAAGCATCCAGGCAAGACGCGGGTCGTAAAGTGTCCATCCCTTTGTCATGCGTACTCAACTGCAGGCGCTGTTTTCGCAGCGCTTATTGTCCCCGATTCCCAGATTGTCGGATCGGGACACCGTTGTCCACAGCCGGCTGTGGAATTCTATTCGGCCAAGGGAGCGCGCCTTGCCCACAAGCTGGCCCGTTCACGACGGGCGTTTGAGGACGAGAGCCGCGAACGCCTCGACCTCGCCTTCAAGCGGTTCCTTGCCTGTGTGAGCACGCAGATAGGCCGGCGTCAGCGAAAGCCGGCTGGCGAGCGGCTCGACTATCTCCAGCGAATAGTAGCCTATCTGCACGAAGTAGAGCACGCGCGCGCGCACAAACGCATCCGTCTCGTCATAGCCATGGCGCCTGAACAAGGCCCGGATCGCGTCGACCCGTGCCTCATCCTCCTCCCGCACGATTCGGCGGACTTCCGGCGAAATGCGTGACCATGCGCGCACGGCAAAATCCAGCCGGGGATTGAACAGGGATTCGTCCAGCCAGCATTCAAAAACGTTCAGGACGCCCTGCGTGATCGAAGGAGCCGGCCGGCTCGCCCTTTCCACGATGAAGCGAGTGTTGTTGTTGCGCCAATATTCAAGCAACTGGTCCAGCAGGTCCTGACGGCTTTTGAAGTACCAGTAGAAGCTTGATCGTGAAACGTTGAGCTTCTGCCCGAGCGAGAGGATACGGACGGCTTCCACGCCTTCCGACACCAGCGTTTCCAGCGCCAGATTTAGCCAGTCCTCGCGAGTGACCCTGGCGTTGCCCGCAGCCTGCCGCTGCGCGCCTGCATCCGCAATGTCGTTCATCGGCATTGGCGCCCTGTCAAACCGTGGTAGCGAGGCGGCATAGAGCCGCCACGCTGCTACAGCCTGGACGTCGTTTCAAGCCATTCCCACAAATATGGCGCCAGGCCACGGTCCACGTGGACGCGTGCCCGGTCCCGGCTACCGAATAGATAGAGGACCGCGTTGACGCCGGCAAAAAGAACGGACGCAGACGCTGTGTTCGATTCGGGCGCAAGCGTGGTTGCCCGCGACAGGACATCGGACAGTTCCCGGCCCTCTAGTTCGAAGACATGCAGCCCCGCATCGATGACCGACACGGCGAAGCCTTCCTCATGCCAGCCAGCCTTGACGGGCAGTGCCGCCTCGCTCACGGCCAGAACGCGATCGCGCGCGATCCGCGCCATATATTTCTCGCCGCTTGCGATCATGGTTGCACCCACGCCAGCCCCTTCGATGCCGCTGACCCGGGACCAGGCAGCAAGATCGCCGCTGACGAGCAATTGATGAAGCCCGACAAGCGTCCGTACCCGCAGGGCGGCGGTTTCCAGCACCTGTGTGTTCCAGTCGGGCACCACAGGCCATTTTTCTGCGAGGTTACGCATGCAGGCGCCTCCCCTCCGGATCGAAAGCACAAGGCGCGGCGATGGTCGCGCGACGTAGTATTCCGAGATGCTGCAGTTCGATCGTCTCGCCGTGACGGGAGGCGCCCTGCTCAACCAGGGCCAACGCGATGGGCCGCCCGAGATTCGGGCTGAAATAGCTGGAAGTC
>QGUU01000576.1 GCA_003242525.1 Pseudomonadota bacterium
TTGTGATTGTCTTCGACTCGCCCTTGCCGTCACGCAGTTCCACCAGTGTCTTGACGACGGCCAGGATGTCCTCCTTGCGCAGCACGCGCACGGTATCCGGGCAGTCCAGTTCCAGGCGCATGTTCATCTTCACGCGGCCGACGGCCGAGAGATCATAGCGCTCGGCGTCGAAGAACAGCGAGTGGAACATGGCCTCCGCAGTCTCCAGCGTCGGCGGCTCGCCGGGGCGCATGACGCGGTAGATGTCGAACAGGGCATCCTGGCGGGTTTCGTTCTTGTCCGCGGCCAGCGTGTTGCGGATATACGGGCCGATATTGACGTGGTCGATGTCCAGGATCTGGATTTCCTCCTCGCCGGTGGAAAGCAGAACCTTGAGAGTCTTCTCGTCAATCTCGTCGCCGGCTTCGAGGAAGATCTCGCCAGTCTGGTAATTGACGATGTCCTCGGCCAGGTAGTTGCCCAGCAGATCCTCATCGGTGGCCTTGATCGCCTTCAGGCCCTTCTCGCCGAGTTGGCGGGCCTGACGCGCGGTGATCTTCTTGCCGGCCTCGACGACGACCTCTCCGGTGTCGGCATCGACCAGGTCATTGACCGCCTTGAGCCCCTTGAAGCGCTCGACGCTGAAGGGAATGCGCCAATGGTCGCCAGAACGCTTGTAGGTGATCTTGTCGTAGAAGGTGGACAGGATCTCCTCGCCGTCCATGCCGAGCGCCATCAGCAGCGATGTCACCGGGATCTTGCGGCGACGGTCTATACGCGCGTGAACAATGTCCTTCGAATCGAACTCGATATCGAGCCAGGACCCGCGATAGGGGATGACACGCGCGGCGAACAGGAGCTTGCCGGAAGAGTGCGACTTGCCCTTGTCATGGTCGAAAAAGACGCCCGGCGAACGGTGCATCTGGCTGACGATGACGCGCTCGGTGCCGTTGACGATGAACGTGCCGTTCATCGTCATGAGCGGCATGTCGCCCATATAGACGTCTTGCTCCTTGATATCCTTGATGGATTTCGCGCCCGTATCCTCATCGATGTCGAACACGATGAGGCGCAGCGTAACCTTCAGCGGCGCGGCATAGGTGAGATCGCGCTGCCGGCACTCGTCTACGTCGAACTTCGGTGGCTCGAACTCGTACTTCACGAATTCGAGCATTGCAGATCCGGAAAAATCGGAAATCGGGAAGACCGACTTGAAAACGGCCTGAAGTCCTTCATCCGGACGACCACCTTCCGGTTCGTCCACCATCAGGAACTGGTCGTATGATGCCTTCTGAACTTCAATCAGGTTCGGCATCTCCGCAACTTCCGGAATCTTTCCGAAAAACTTGCGTACGCGCCTGCGGCCATTGAAAGTCTGGGTCTGGGCCATCGTCGCTCCTTGCTCAGCCATGCCTGGCTTCATCTCCTGGGCGCCGCCCCTGGCGGTCCCTGAAAGGATCCCGCTTCACGGCAAGCGGATCCACTAGTCTTTCAGCATCGGACTTTTCCGGAACCGAGCTTCCCATTCGGGTCCGATGCATTTCCGGAGCGGCGCCACTCCGAACGGAATGCGCCGCCCATTCTGCTGGGCCTCGTGTCGGCCGAACCACCAGGCTCGGGCCGACCCGACGCTCAGAACGGGAAAAAACCCGTTTCCCGAAGGCCCGCTTCCAGGCCCTCGGGAAAGAGGTTTCGCCCAAACTCCCCCATTACGGGGACCGGCGGACAGAAAGCCCGTCCGCCGGCACCGCAACTTACTTCAGCTCGACCTTGGCGCCGGCTGCTTCCAGCTGTGCCTTGATCTTCTCGGCGTCCGCCTTGGCCACTGCCTCCTTGATCGGCTTCGGCGCACCCTCGACCAGGTCCTTGGCTTCCTTGAGGCCAAGACCGGTGATGGCCCGGACTTCCTTGATGACATTGATCTTCTGGGCGCCAGCGTCGGCCAGGATGACGTCGAACTCGGTCTTCTCCTCGGCCGGGGCAGCAGCAGCGCCGCCCGCAGCACCGCCTGCGGCAGCAACCGCCACCGGCGCGGCGGCAGCGACGCCCCACTTCTCCTCGAGCACCTTCGACAGCCCAGCCGCCCCGAGGAGGGTCAGGCTCGACACTGTCTTTTAAACACATCTAACCGCCCCCAAAAA
>QGUU01000097.1 GCA_003242525.1 Pseudomonadota bacterium
GGTGACTCTGCCGCGCGGTGCGGCCTGCCCGTTTGGCTTCAGGCGGCAACCCACGCAACCCAACCGGCCAGCGGCAGAGCAGATCGGCTGATTCAGAAGGTGATGACGTCTGCCTGGCCATGCCATGTGACAGAACAGACGTGGGAGCTGCGGCTGGCGCGGATGTTTGCAAGGGCCAATGGTCGGCGCGGGTTGAGTTCACTTACTCCGCCTGGACGAGCACGGCACTGTCAAACTGGATGACCTTGTCCCCGGTGGAATCGAATCCCTCGCCCAACAGGGTCAGCACACGCCATCCCGGCCGTGAAGCGAGAGCGCGATGTTCGAGCGCCGTGCGCGTGTAGGAAACCGTTTCTCCCGCATAGACCGGCTTAAGCCATTTTAGGTTCCTGAAGCCGGGGGAGGGGCCAAGGACGGGCCCTGAGCCGGGGCCATTCCACGGGCCAGGTGGCGTGGCCAGGTTGCACTTCATCCATACGGCCGCCGTATGCCATCCCGACGCGCAAAGCCGGCCGAAGATGCTGCCCCTGGCGGTCTCCTCGCTGAGGTGGAAAGGCTGCGGATCATATTTGCGGGCGAATTCGACTATGGCCTCGGGCGTGAACGTATATGACCCGATCGGTACCGCCACGCCGATGCGGAAGAACTCATCCAGAGTCATTGATCGGCATCCCCCCGCTTCAGAAACATGCCGGTGTGCTCCAGTTCAAACACGCTTTCCCCGCGCTGATTGATCAACTCGGAGCGCATGCTGACGAAACCGAGCTTCGGCCTCGATCGGGATGTCCGCCTCGAGAGCACCTTGATCCGGCCGGTGAGCGTATCGCCGGCCAGAACCGGCTTCTTCCATTTCACCTGATCGATGCCGGGAGCCCCCTGGGAGGTGGAATCGAGCAGATAGGCGTCGCACATCATGCGCATGAAGATCGCGCAGGTATGCCAGCCGGACGCCGAGAGCCCGCCAAGGATACTCGCCCTGCCTGCTGCCTCGTCCAGATGCATCGGTTGCGGATCGAATTCCGAGGCAAAGGCAATGATTTCTGCGGCTGACACCGTTTTGGAGCCGAGGTCGATGGAGGTGCCCTCGACAAAATCTTCAAACGCCCATTTCTTGTCGGTCATTGTCACGTGCCTGATCCGGTCAAGTCTTCGCCCTCATCATAAAGATCCGCTGCACTCAACAAGCTCCGGCAGAGGCTGCACCGTCAGGGTCTGTAGCGCCAGCCATCAGGGTCACTGAGAGCCGCGCTTCAGGTGTTGAACTTGAAAAGCATGACGTCGCCGTCCTGGACGACGTAATCCTTGCCCTCGTCCCGCGCCTTGCCGGCTTCCTTGGCTGCGACCTCGCCGCCAAGGGCGATGTAATCCTCATAGGCGATGGTCTGGGCGCGGATGAAGCCGCGCTCGAAGTCCGTGTGGATCACGCCGGCAGCCTGCGGTGCCTTTGTTCCCCTGACGATCGTCCAGGCGCGCGTTTCCTTCGGTCCTGCGGTGAAATAGGTGATGAGGTGAAGCAGCTCGTATCCGGCGCGGATCAGCTTGTCGAGGCCAGGCTCCTCCAGCCCGATGGCGTTGAGGAACTCACGCTGCTCCTCCTCGGGCAATTGAGCCACCTCTGCTTCGATGGCCGCGGAAATAATTACCGTGCCCGCGCCCTGTGCCGCAGCCATCTTTTCAACGGCGGCGGTGTAGGCGTTGCCGGTCGCGGCATCTGCCTCGGCGACGTTGCATACGTAAAGCACGGGGTGCGACGTGAGCAGGTTAAGGCTGTCGAGGAGCTTCAGCTCTTCCGGGGGTAGAGTCTTGCGCAGGATGCGCGTCGGCTTGCCGTCCTGAAGCAGCGCCAGAGCCTGCTCCATGACCGGCAGAATCCCCAGGGCTTCCTTGTCCTTGACCTGGGCGCGTTTGCGCATCTGGACTATTCGGCGCTCAAGGCTGTCGAGGTCCGCCAGCATCAGCTCCGTTTCGACGGTTTCGGCATCCGCGACCGGATCGATGCGGCCTTCGACATGGGTGATGTCGTCGTCCTCGAAGCAGCGCAGCACATGAACTATCGCGTCAACCTCGCGAATGTTGGCGAGAAACTGATTGCCCAACCCTTCCCCTTTGGAAGCGCCGCGCACCAGGCCCGCAATGTCCACGAAGGAGATGCGGGTGGGGATGATGTCCTTGGATTTCGCGACAGCCGCGATCTTCTGAAGCCGCGGGTCGGGCACCGCCACCTCGCCCGTGTTCGGCTCGATGGTGCAGAAAGGATAGTTGGCAGCCTGTGCGGCCGCAGTTCGCGTCAGTGCGTTGAAAAGTGTCGACTTGCCAACGTTGGGCAAGCCAACGATGCCGCATTTGAAACCCATGATGATCGGTCCTGTGGGGAAGCAGATATTTGGCTCAGGCTATGGGCGAAAGAACGGAGCATCGTCAAGCCTTGAGGGAGCTCAGTCGCGCCCCAGCAGCTTCTTCAGCATGGCGGCCATCGGCCCGCTTTCCGGAATTTTCGCGGCTGGTTGTTTGGGGCGTGCCTGGCGGATATGGCTTTGCGCCTTCGGCGATACGTCCTTGCTTTGCGCCTTGGGCTTGCGTTCCTTCGCAGGAGGCGTGTCTTCGGGACCGGTGGGCTGCAACCGCTCGCGCAGCGTCACCGTAACCCGGTTCATGAAGCCGTTGTCGTCGCCGCGGACGATCAATTCGGCATGGTCTGCCATAGCGTCCAGCAGGACATCCAGCCATTCGCGATCGGCCTTGGAGAAATCGCCCAGCACATGGCCGTGCACCATTTCCTTGGCCCCGGGATGGCCGACACCGATGCGAACGCGCCTGTAGTTCTGGCCGATGTGCTGATCGATGGAACGGATGCCGTTGTGGCCGCCGGCCCCACCGCCGATCTTGACGCGGATCTTGCCCGGCGCGAGATCGATCTCGTCATACAGGACGGTGACGGCGGATGGGTCGAGCTTGTAGAAGCGCAACGCCTCGCCAACGGCCTGGCCGGACAGGTTCATGAAGGTCTGCGGTTTCAGGAGCAAAACCTTCTCGCCGCCAAGCCTGCCTTCGGCGATCTCGGCCTGGAATTTCCTGGACCAAGGCGAAAAGGAATGGCGGCGGGCAATAGCGTCCACCGCCATGAAGCCAACGTTGTGCCTGTTGTTGGCATACTTCGCGCCCGGATTGCCGAGACCTGCAAGTAGCAGCATCGAAACGGCCTCCTCGGGCGACGAAGCGACTATTCTTCCGCCTTCTCCTCAGCTTCGGCCGGTTCGCCTTCAGCAGCTTCTGCCTCGGGCTTCATGGCCGACGAGCCGGCGATGGTGGCGATTGTGAAGTCACGATCGGTGATGACGGGCCGGACGCCCTCGGGCAGCGTCACCGCGGAAATGTGGATGGTATCGCCGATTTCCCTGCCTGCCAGATCAATGGTGATGGCGTCCGGGATCGCATTGGCCGGGCAATTGAACTCGATTTCGTGGCGCACGATGTTGAGCACCCCACCGCGCTTGATGCCGGGCGACTTGTCCTCGTTGATGAAGCGGACCGGGACGTTGACGTTAACTTCCGTATCCTTGCCCACCCGCAGGAAGTCCACGTGCAGCGGGAAATCCTTGACCGGATCGAGTTGGTAGTCCTTCGGCAGGACCCGGATCTTCTGTCCGTCCACGTCGATCGTGGCAATCGTGGTCAGAAAGCCGCCGCCGTGAATCTTGTAGTAGACGTCCTTGTAGGACAGGGCGATGGCCAGGGGAGGTTGCTTGGCGCCGTAGATGACGGCAGGTATCTTGCCTTGACGGCGAACTGCACGGGCGGACCCCTTACCGACCTGTTCGCGAGTCTCGGCCTTGAGCTCATAAGTATTGTGGCTCATGGCGTTTCCTTTCGTGTTGTGGAGCGTTCGCGGAGGACGCAGGCCCTATCCGTGAACGTGGAAAGCCGCCATCTTTTCGCATGGCCCAGTCCGAACCCAATGTCGCTTCCGGGGAATGCGGAGCCGGCGGCCCTCGGCCGCGTTGCCTCCAAGGGTGTCTACGCGGATGGCGGCTCTATAGCGGATGCCGGCAGGTGGCGCAAGGCAGCGTCATGCCGCCTTTCTCGCTTCCTTCATGTTTGGCAGGAAGACGGTAAGCAGGCCGACCAGAGGCAGGAACGAGCAGACCTGATAGACATAGTCGATGCCCCTGGCATCGGCCACGACGCCCAGTATCGCTGCCGCGATTCCGCCCATGCCGAAGGCGAAGCCGAAGAAGATGCCGGCTATCATGCCGACGCGGCCGGGCACCAGCTCCTGCGCAAGGACGACAATGTTGGAGAAGGCCGACGACAGGATCAGGCCGATCAGGGTCGTCAACACTATGGTCCATTCGAAATTGGCGTAAGGCAGTGCCAGCGTGAAGGGAAGCACACCTACAATGGAGAACCAGATCATTGCCTTCTGGCCATAGCGGTCGCCAAACGGTCCGCCAAGCAGGATGCCGAGCGCCGAGGCTCCCAGGAACACGAACAACATGACCTGCGAAGCCTGCACGGAAACGCCGAACTTTTCGATGGCGTAGAAGGTGTAGAAGCTGGAGATCGAGGCGACATAGGCATTCTTGGAGAAAACCAGCAGGGTAAGCACAATCAGCGCCCACATCACGCGGCTCCTGCCGAAGGGGGAGACGAAAGGCGAGGCCTTGCGGCTGGCCATTGTCGCCCGGTAGCGGCTGTACCAGTTGCCCACTTTCCACAGCACGACAATGCCAATGAGCGAGCCGACGGCGAACCATGCAATGCTCGTCTGGCCGAGAGGCACGACGATGAAGGCCGCCAGCAACGGACCCATCGACTGGCCGAAATTGCCGCCGACCTGGAAGAGCGATTGCGCCAGCCCATGCCGGCCGCCGGAGGCAAGGCGGGCAATGCGCGAGGATTCGGGATGGAAGACCGCCGAACCGATGCCGATCATCGACGCGCCGAGCAAAAGCAGCCAGTAGTGGCCGGCATAGGCCAGTACGAGCAGGCCGACCAGCGACGAGCCCATACCCCAGGAAAGGGAGTAGGGCATGGGTCTCTTGTCCGTGACCATGCCCACCACTGGCTGAAGAAGCGAGGCCGTGACCTGGAAAGTGAAGGTCAACAGGCCGATCTGCCAGAAGTCGAGGCCGTAGTTGTCCTTAAGCAGCGGATAGATCGCCGACAGCAGCGACTGCATGATGTCGTTGATGCAGTGGCAGAAGCTCACAGCCAGGATGACGGCAAAGACCGTGGACTGCGCGGACGCCGATGCGCCCGATCCGCCGCCTTGTGGTGCTGTTGCGGTCGTATCGGTCAAGGAGTGCTCCAATGGTCCTGGCGGCATGGCCGCGCCGGCGCTTATAGTCCCGTTGCTCGCGGAATTCCTTCGTGGTTTGATCTATTACCTACGCGAGTGGGCCAACCATGTCATCCAGCCTCCCCAATCCTGCTGGGCCAGTTGCCGATCTGTTTGACCTCCATCGGCAACGACTCGACTGGCTCGAACGAGCCAGCGGCCCGATTCTGGCGTTACTTTCCGAGTATCCGGATGGCTATCGCGTTCCGGAACACCATCACAGCCGCGCTCAATTGCTGCATGCGCTGTCGGGCGTCGTGCTGGTGAGAACGCAATTCGGACGCTGGATGGTCCCGCCTGACCATGCGATCTGGATACCCGCCGCCGTCGAGCACGAGGTCGAAATGCTGGGTCAGGTGTCCATGCGTTCGATCTATGTCGCGCCCGATGCCATGGAGGGCCTGCCGGCGCAGCTTAGGGTGGTCGGCGTCAGCAATCTGATGCGGGCCTTGATCGTGGAGGCGGTCGAACAGGCGGAGCAGGAGAGGTTTTCCCGGCGGGGGGAGCTTCTGTCGGCGCTGATGCTGCAAGAAATCCCGAGATTGCCGGAGCGTCCCCTTGGACTTCCGTTTCCTGCCGACACGCGCATGGCGGCATCGTGTCGCCGCTTCGTTGGAGAGCCTTCGCCACATACCACCATTGATGAATGGGCCAATGCGGTGGGCATGAGCAGGCGCAGCTTTACCCGTGTTTTCCACCGCGAGACCGGGCTGTCCTTCTCGGCCTGGCGTCAGCAAGCCCTCCTTTTCGCGGCCCTGCCAAGGCTGGCGGATGGAGAGTCGGTCACTCAGGTGGCGCTGGATCTCGGCTATGAGAGCGTGCCGGCCTTCACCACCATGTTCAAGCGTATGATTGGATTGACCCCGCGGGACTATATGCGCGGCGTGCGGGACGCGGAAAAGGGGCCGACGGGGTCGGCCCAGCCGTAAGGCCAGCTTCAGTCGAAAAGGCTGGAGACAGATTCCTCTGCCGCCGTGCGCGAGATTGCTTCGCCAATCAGGTCGGCGATCGATACGACGCGGATATTGTGGGCGTCGAGCACCGCCTGTGTCGGCTGGATGGAATCGGTGATGACCAGCTCCTGCAGTTGCGAGCCGGTGATACGGGCAATTGCGCCCCCCGACAGCACGCCATGGGTGATATAGGCGGTGACGCTGGAGGCGCCTTTTTCCAACAGGGCATCTGCAGCGTTGCAGAGCGTGCCGCCGGAATCGACGATGTCGTCGAACAGTATGCAGTCCTTGCCGTGCACGTTGCCGATGACGTTCATCACTTCCGACTCGCCGGGGCGCTCGCGGCGCTTGTCGACGATGGCAAGCTGGCTGTCGATCCGCTTCGCCAGCGCCCGGGCGCGCACGACGCCGCCTACATCCGGCGACACGACCATGACGTTGGCAATCTGCTTGTATTTCGCCTTGACGTCGCGCGCCATCACGGGGACGGAGAAAAGGTTGTCGGTGGGAATGTCGAAGAAGCCTTGAATCTGGCCGGCGTGCAGGTCCATGGTCAGAACCCGGTTGGCACCCGCCTGTGTGATGAGATTTGCCACCAGCTTGGCCGAAATGGGCGTGCGACCGGAAGCCCGGCGGTCCTGTCGGGCGTAGCCGAAATAGGGGATGACGGCAGTAATGCGCCGCGCCGACGACCGTCGGAACGCATCGATCATGATCAGCAGTTCCATCAGGTGGTCGTTGGTCGGATAGGACGTCGATTGCAGGATAAAGACGTCCTCGCCTCGCACATTCTCCTGAATTTCGACGAAGATTTCCTGGTCGGCGAAGCGCCGTACGCTGGCCTTGCCCAACTGGATGTTGAGGTAGCGCGCAACCGCCTCGGCCAACACCCTGTTGGAATTGCCCGCGAAAAGTTTCATGTGCCGGTCTCGATGGTGGGGAAAGCTATCGGGCTTTTAGCGCCCCACGCTGCTATTGCAAGCGTTGTAATGGGAAAATCCCGCTCGTGGTCCACAGGGTGCCGGTTGTGTGGTCAGCCAGGCCTGCTCGCGAGCCAGTTGGCCAGTTGCTCGAAGGTCGCATCTGCCACTGCCTGCATGGTTGCCGGTGAAACGGCGCTCCAGTCCTGACCATTGCCCAGGGCGGGCGCCTTCTGCAGACCGTTGATGCGATGCAGCCTGTTTCCAGCGGGGTCGTACAGGTCCCAGACATAGACGACCGTTACATCCTTGCCCTCGGTCAGCACCGAAAAATAACCCTTCAGGACGTGCGTGGCTGACGTGTCGCTGCTGCCGACTAGCTTGATGCCACGTTCGCGAGCCTTGGCGTTCAAACGTTCCGTCAACGGTGCGGCGGCCTCTACAGATGTACCGACAAGGGGCGCGATCTGTATCCTGGGCCGGCCGGTTACTGCCGCTGATTGTGCGGGCGAGGAGGGCGGGAGCGATGTCGCAGCGGTTCCGGCGGGGGCGGTGCCGGTGGCTTGCATGTCGCCGTCCTGTTTCGACGGTTCTGACTGCACTGCCTGTGGCGTGGCGGCCGAAGTCAGCACGTCGCTCGCGCTGTTGCACGAGGCAAGGGCAATCG